>NZ_JBRAJI010000005.1:0-82458 GCF_052744395.1 Desulfurispora sp.
GACTACCGCGATTTCGCCAACGCCCGCAAGGCCGGCGAAGCCACCTGGTATGCCGCTGAGATCATCGAGGCCGTGCGCTACCTCAAATACAGGCCGGACCAGCCGCTCTTCCCCACCCCCTGGACCGGCTTTTTGGGCGACCCGGTGGTGCGCATGTACGGCACCAAGCTGGTGGACTGGACCATCCCCGGCGAAGCCGTCATCGTGGGCCGGGCCAGGGACAGCAAAGCGGCCAAGAAAATTGTGGACAGCTTCATGGCCAAGGGCCTGATGCTCTTCCTGTGCGACGAGATCATCGAGCAGCTCATGGAAGAAAACGTCAAGCTGGGCATCGACTACATCGCCTTCCCCCTGGGCAACTTCACCCAGGTCGTGCACGCGGCCAACTTCGCCCTGCGGGCCGGCATGATGTTCGGCGGCGTCGCCCCCGGCGACTACCACGCCCAGCGTGACTACCAGCACCGCCGCGTCCTGGCCTTCATCCTCTACCTGGGCGAGCACGACATGGTCAAAGACGCCGCCTGCCTGGGCGCCATCAACGTGGGCTTCCCGGTGATCACCGACCAGGAACTGCCCGCAGACAAACAGATCAAAGACTGGTTTGTCTCCCAGCCCGACTACGACAAGCTCGTCCAGACCTGTCTGGAAGTGCGGGGCATCAAAATCACCGCCATTGAAATCGACGTGCCCATCACCATCGGTCCCGCCTTTGAAGGCGAGTCCATCCGCAAAAAAGACATGTACGTCGAATTCGGCGGTACCAAGACCCCGGGCTTCGAGCTGGTGCGCATGGTGGGCGAAGACCAAATCGAAGACGGCAAGATCACGGTCATCGGTCCCGACATCGACACCGTGGAGCCGGGCGGCCGCATGCCCCTGGGCATCGTGGTGGACGTCTACGGCCGCAAGATGCAGGAAGACTTCGAACCCGTGCTGGAGCGGCGCATCCACTACTTCACCAACTACGGCGAAGGACTGTGGCACGTGGCCCAGCGGGACATCATGTGGGTGCGCATCTCCAAAGACGCCTTTGCCAAGGGCTTTAGACTGGAGCACATCGGGCGCATCCTCTACGCCAAATTCAAGAGCGAATTTGCCTCCATCCTGGACCGGGTCCAGGTCACCATCTACACCGATGAAGCCAAAGTGCTGGAAATGCGCGAACTGGCCCGCCAGTACTACAAAAAGCGGGACGACCGCTTAAAGCAGCTGCGGGACGAAACCGTGGACACCTTCTACTCCTGCACCCTGTGCCAGTCCTTCGCCCCCACCCACGTCTGTGTCATCGCCCCCGAGCGCGTGGGACTGTGCGGTGCCGTGAGCTGGCTGGACGCCAAAGCGGCCTATGAAATCAACCCGCACGGCTCCAACCAGCCCATCCCCAAACAGGGTGTCATTGACGAAGTCAAGGGGCAGTGGGAGTCCTTCAACGAATTCGTCTTCAACAACTCGCAGCGCACCATCAGCAACGTCAACTTCTACACCATTATGGAATACCCCATGACCTCCTGCGGCTGCTTCGAATGCATCCTGGCCATGGTGCCCGAGTGCAACGGCTTCATGGTGGTCAACCGCGAGCACAGTGGCATGACGCCTTCGGGCATGAGCTTCTCCACCCTGGCCGGCACCATCGGCGCCGGTGCCCAGATGCCCGGCTTCATGGGCTGTGGCAAGTCCTACCTCAGCTCGCGCAAATTCGTGCCGGCCGACGGCGGTCTGGCCCGCCTGATCTGGATGCCCAAAGCGCTGAAAGAGGAACTGCGCCCGCAGCTGGAAGAAGCTGCGGAAGAAGCCGGCCTGGGCCGCGACTTTGTGGACAAGATTGCCGACGAAACCGTGGGCGTGAGCGGCGACGAGATCCTGCCCTTCCTGGAAGAGAAGGGGCACCCGGCGCTCACTCTGCCGCCGCTGCTGTAATGGGCACGGCTGCGTGATATACTATACTGGATCTGGATTGTTTCAGGCAGGCGGCTCAATCGGCCGCCTGCCTGAAACAGGGTTTGGTGAAAAAGTCTATTGTTTAGAAATGCTTAGAAATACAGTAAATTTTCAGCTGTAAAGACTAACAGGAGAGAAAGGAGTAAGAAGGATGGGTTTAACAGGATTGGAGATTTTTAAGCAATTGCCGAAGACCAACTGCAAGGACTGCGGGCACCCCACCTGCCTGGCTTTTGCCATGGCTCTGGCCAGCGGCAAGGAAAGCCTGGACAAATGCCCGCATGTCAGCGCTGCCGCCAAGGAGGCGCTGGATTCCGCTTCCGCTCCGCCCATTGCGCTGGTGAAAATCGGTGCGGGTGAAAACGCAGTGGAACTGGGCAATGAAACGGTACTCTTCCGCCATGACAAGCGTTTCGAACATCCCACGGCCATTGCTATATCGGTTTGCGATACCATGAGTGCAGACGAACTGACCGCCAAAGTGGCTCAGATCAACAAGCTGGTCTTTGATCGCGTCGGTCAGGTGCACAAGGTCAATCTGGTGGCCGTGGGTAACTGCTCGGGCGATGCGGACAAGTTTGCCGCCGCCGTTAAGCTGGTAGCGGAAAATACTCAATTTCCGCTGGTGCTGATGAGTGACAATCCGGTCGCGGTGGAAAAGGCTCTGGAACTGGTGGGAGATCAAAAACCGCTGGTTTGCGGTGCTACAGCCGCCAACTACGAGGCCATGACCAATCTGGCCAAGAAATTCGATGTGCCCATGGTGGTCAAAGGGGCTAACCTGGACGAACTGGCCGACCTGGTGGAGAAAGTGGTAGCTCTGGGCCACAAACAGCTCATTCTGGATTCCGGGGCCCGTGATGTGGCCAAAGTGCTGTTCGACCAGACCCAGATGCGCCGCCAGGCCCTGAAGCGTTTCCGGGCCTTCGGGTATCCCACCATCGCTTTCGCCCAGAATGAAGATCCGGTGCAGGCGGTTGTGGACGCCGGTGTGTATATTGCCAAGTATGCTGCCGTGGTAGTCATTGACAGTGCCGATCCGGCCGATGTGCTGCCCTTGATTACCCTGCGCCTGAACATCTACACCGACCCGCAAAAACCGATTGCAGTGGAAAGCAAGATTTATGAAATCGGCAATGTTACCCCCGAATCGCCGGTATTTATTACTACCAACTTCTCTCTCACTTACTTCTGTGTGGCCGGTGATGTGGAGGCCTCGCGCGTGCCGGGCTATATCATCCCGGTGGATACCGACGGCATCTCTGTAATGACGGGCTGGGCCGCCGGCAAATTCACACCGGAGAAAATTACCGAAACCATCAACAATCTGGGCCTGGCCGACAAGGTATCCCACCGCAAGCTGATTATCCCCGGCGGCGTGGCCGTATTGAGCGGCAAACTGCAGGAACTGTCCGGCTGGGAGGTGCTGGTGGGACCGCGTGAGTCGGCGGGAATACCTACATTCTTGAAGCAGCGCTGGAATGCTTAGATTCCGGTAACCGGTATCGGGACAGGCCTTTCCCGTGGTTGCAAGGGAAGTAAAAATATCTGTAGTGAGGAGTGAAAGCAGTGGCTTTTACAATTGCTATTGCGGGAAAGGGAGGAACAGGGAAAACCACCCTGGCGTCCCTTTTGATCCGGCAGATTGTCCGGGCGGGTAAAGGGCCGGTGCTGGCCGTGGATGCTGATGCCAACGCCAATCTAAACGAGGCCCTGGGCATTCCTGTGGAAGATACCATTGCCGAACTATTGAACCGGATTAACAACAATCTGGAACCACTGCCGGCGGGCATGACCAAAGACCAGTATGTGGCCTATAAAGTGCACCACTCGCTGGCCGAAGGCGACGACGTGGACCTGCTGGTCATGGGCGGTCCGGAGGGTGCCGGGTGTTACTGCTACGCGAACAACCTGGTGCGGGGTTTTATGCAGGAATTGAGCAACAATTATCCCTACGTGGTCATGGATAATGAAGCAGGCCTGGAGCACTTGAGCCGGCGTACCACCCAGAACGTGGATATATTGCTGGTCAGCAGCGACGCCAGTGCCCGGGGTATTCGTTCGGCAGGCAGAATCAAAGAACTGGTGGAGTCGTTGCGCCTGGATATTCGCCGCATGTACCTGGTGGTGAGCAAGGTTACGGAAGGTACTGTGGAGGCGCTGCAGGAGGAAATAGCCCGAACCGGGCTGGAGCTGGCCGGTACCATTCCCCTGGATGACCAGGTGCGGGAGTATGATCTGCATTCCCGGCCGCTGGTTTCTCTGCCTGATGATTCTCCTGTGGTGCAGGCCGTTGATGGGATAATGCGCAAGCTGGGGATTATATAGTCCTGCTGTAATTAACAGAAAGGAGCGGAAGTCATGGCCGTTGCTATTGCGAAAGAGAAATGGACCAGTAAAGTGAATGAAATGGTGCTGGGTGCCGAACCCAACGTGGTCAAAGTGGGCGGTGAAAGCACCCTGCCTTTCCTGTTCTTTGAAGGCGATATGCCCAATCGCCCGGTGATGGCGCTGGAAGTGTGGGATATGGAGCCCACCGATTGGCCCGATGTGCTCACAGCGGCTTTTGCCGGCGTACTCTCCGACCCGGCCGCCTGGGCCCAAAAATGCGTGGAGTACGGGGCGGATCTGGTTTGCCTGCGTCTGGTCAGCGCCCATCCGGACAACCAGAACGCTTCGCCGGCCGACTGCGCCAAAGTAGCCCGGGCGGTGGCCGATGCGGTCAATGTGCCGCTGATCGTGATTGGCTGCGGTGTGGAAGAAAAGGATGCCGAGATCATGACCGCGGTGGGCGAAGCCCTGGCCGGCAAGGTAGCCCTGCTGGGTTGCGCCACTCCCAACAACTACAAGACCATTACGGCTGCCTGCATGGTTAACGGGCACAGCATTATTGCTTCCAGCCCGCTGGACATCAACCTGGCCAAGCAGCTCAACATCCTGATTACCGAGATGGGTCTGGCGGCCAACCGCATTGCCATTGACCCGCTGGTGGGAGCATTGGGTTATGGTATTGAATATGCCTACTCCATCATGGAACGGGCGCGCATCGGGGCCCTTACCGGTGATAAAATGCTGGCCATGCCGGTGATTTGCTTTGTCGGTCAGGAGGCCTGGAAGAGCAAGGAGGCCAAAACCACGGCTGACGAAACACCCGAATGGGGCGACCTTTCTCGCCGGGCCATTCTTTGGGAAACCATGACCGCCACCACTTTTGTGCAGGCTGGCGGCAGTATTCTGGTACTGCGTCACCCCGAGTCGGTCAAGCAGGTGCTGGCGCATATCAATAAAATGATGCAAAAATAGTTTGGAGCAGCCGGGGAGCATAGCGGACATGGTGTGCGGCATTTAGCCGTATGCCATGCCCGTGAATTTTATAATTGATAAATATGTTGAGGAGGTTAAGGGTAATGATCCTGATCGGCGAGCGGATTAACGGTATGTTCAAGGATATTCGGGAAGCCATTTTGAATAAAGACCCGGAACCGGTCAAGCACTGGGCCAAACGGCAGTATGAAGCGGGTGCCCACTATCTGGATGTCAACACCGGGCCCACCGTAGAGGCCAAGGATCAGCCCCAAGTCATGGAGTGGCTGGTTAACATCTGCAATGAGACGGTGCCGCTGCCCTGCTGCATTGACTCCACCAATCCGGAGGCTATTGAAGCGGGTTGCGCCGCCAACAAGCACGGCAAAGTCATGATCAACTCCACCCACGCCGACCAGTGGAAGATGGATATCTACATTCCCATGGCGGTCAAATATAATGCGGCCTTGATCGGTCTGGCCATGAATGAGAAGGGCGTGCCCAAGAGCGCGGCCGACCGGGCAGCTCTGGCCATGGAAATTGTGGTCAATGCCGACGCGCACGGCCTGCCCATGGAAGATCTCTACATCGACCCGCTGATGCTGCCGGTCAACGTGGCCCAGGAGCACGGTTTGGAAGTGCTGGAAGCCATCCGCCAGATCAAGGCACTGGCACCGGGTGTGCGGACAACGCTGGGACTGTCCAACTCCTCCCAGCGCTGCACCAACCGCCATCTGCTCAACCGCACTTTCCTGATCATGGCCATGGCCTGCGGGCTGGATTCGGCCATTGCCGACGTGGATGATCCCGAACTGGTCAATGCGGTAGCAGCGGCCAACCTCTTCCTGAACAAGGAAATTTACTGCGATTCCTTCCTGAAAACATTCCGGCAGAGATAAATTGCCTTCCAAAACAGGGGGCATAGAGCTATATAATGTAAGCGGCAGTTGGTGACTGCCGCTTTCTACTGCCCCGATCCCGTAGCAAGTCCTGATTAAAAATTTTGCTCCATTTGCTTGCTTTTACGCAAAAATGTAAAGGAATTGACAGTGTGCAGAGAGAAATATTATACTAGGGACAAGGTGTGCAATGGCCTGAGCCCCCGGCCATTGGCCCGAAAAAGACCGCTCCGGTGTGCGGCAAAAAATGAACGGGCTGCGGACAGGCGGCCGGTGCGGGCGCCGACCTGGCATAAGCGATTGTGCCAGCCGCATGGCTGGTCTGGAGCGCAGCAATTGGAAGTACTGCATTGTTAAGGCGGAGATGGTCTAAAACCCAGACTCTATGACATCAGTTAGTCAGTGATGTTTGGGGAAAGAGAGGGAGATTGGTTTCACTTTTTTACCAGGGGGCCGTTTTTACGAGGCGTCTGCTGGTTGTGTTGATTGTGAATGTTTAAACTAGGAGGACGGATGTGATGCAAAGATGACGACCAAGACCGATAAGGTCGGAGCCGTGCTGGTGGTGGGTTCCGGTATTGCCGGTATCCAGGCCTCTTTGGACCTGGCGGAATCGGGCTACTATGTTTACCTGGTGGAGAAGAAACCGGCCATTGGTGGAACTATGCCCATGCTGGACAAGACCTTCCCCACCAACGACTGTTCCATGTGCATCCTCTCACCCAAGCTGGTTGAGTGTGGCCGTCACCTCAACATTGAGAGTATGACCAATTCGGAAGTGCAGGACATTCAGGGCGAGCCCGGGCGGTTCAAGGTAACCATCAAGAAACGGGCCCGCTATGTGGATCCGGAGAAATGTACCGGTTGCGGCAGCTGCGCCGAGGAATGCCCCATTGATGTCAAGGACTTATTCAACCAGGGCCTCAGCGAGCGCAAAGCCATTTACAAACTGTACGCTCAGGCTTACCCCAATGCCTATGCCATTGACAAGGATGAATGTATTGAGTGTATGGCCTGCGTGGACGCCTGTCAGTCCGGGGCTATTGATCATGAGATGGAAGATGAAGTAGTAGAGGTAGAAGTGGGTTCGGTAATTCTGGCCCCTGGATTTGATGCCTTTGAGGCCGGCAACCTCTCCTACTATGGATATGGAAAATATCCCAACGTGCTGACCAGTCTGGAGTTCGAACGGGTACTGAGCGCATCCGGACCTTTTGGCGGTCACCTGGTGCGTCCATCCGATCACAAAGAACCCAAGAAAATCGCCTGGATCCAGTGTGTCGGCTCGCGCAACTGCCGCCTGGATCACGGCTACTGCTCCTCGGTGTGCTGCATGTATGCCATCAAGGAAGCGGTTATTGCCAAAGAGCATACCCCCTATGAACTGGACACCGCCATCTTCTATATGGACATGCGCACCTATGGCAAGGATTTTGAAAAATACTACGACCGGGCCAAAAACGAGCACGGGGTGCGTTTTGTCCGTTCCCGGATTTATGAGGTTACCGAGGCCACCGATGGCAGCGGCAACCTGATTATCCGCTATGCTGACGAAAACGGCAACCTGCACCGGGAAGAGTTTGATCTGGTGGTTCTCTCCATCGGACTGGAACCTTCCCGGGATATGGTGGAACTGGCCGGGCGTTTGGGCATCAGCCTGAACAAGTTTAATTTTGCCGAGCCTCCGTCTTTGACCGGCGTGGGCACCAACAAACCGGGCGTGTATGTGGCAGGTGCCTTCAGCGGTCCGCGGGACATCCCGGAAACCGTGATGCAGGCCAGTGCGGCGGCAGCCGATTCGGCGGTGATACTGTCCGAAGCCCGGGGTACACTGGTGCAGAAGAAAGAGTACCCGGCGGAACGCGACGTACAGGGTGAAGTGGTACGCATCGGTGTTTTTGTGTGCCATTGCGGCATTAACATCGGCAGTGTGGTCAAAGTACCCGAAGTAGTGGAATATGCCCAAAAACTGCCCGGGGTTGTCTATGCCACGGAAAAACTGTATGCTTGCTCGCAGGATACAGCCGGGCAGATCAAAGAGGCCATTGAGACCTATAACTTGAACCGCATTGTAGTGGCTTCCTGCAGCCCGCGCACACACGAGCCGCTGTTCCAGGAGACCATGCGGGAGGCCGGTCTCAACCCGCACCTGTTTGAAATGGCCAACATTCGTGACCAGTGTTCCTGGGTACACCAGTCCGAGCCCGAGAAGGCTACCGAGAAGGCCAAGGATCTGGTAAAAATGGCTGTCTACAAAGCTTCTCTCCTGGAGCCCGTGCAGAGTGTCAGCCTGGGTATGAACCATGATGCGCTGGTCATTGGCGGCGGAGTTTCGGGGCTCAATGCTGCTCTGAACATGGCCCGGCAGGGCTACAAAGTCTATCTGGTGGAAAAAGAGAGCGAACTGGGTGGCATTGCCAGAAGGATTCGCCTGGGCATGAAGGGCGAAGACATCCAGGCCTATCTGGCCGATCTAATTAATCAGGTGACCGGTCATCCCATGATTAAGGTCTACACCGGCGTGGAAATTGCTGATGTGCACGGCTTTGTGGGCAACTTTGTCACCACCCTGTCCAATGGGGAAGAGATCCAGCACGGAGTGGCTATTATTGCCACCGGCGGTGCGGAATACAAACCCAATGAATATCTGTACGGACGACACCCGGCAGTCAAGACCCTGCTGGAACTGGAGGCCGATCTGGCGGAAGGCCAGCTGGCCGGCAAGCAGAACTTTGTTTTCATCCAGTGCGTGGGTTCCCGCGATGCCGAGCGGCCGTATTGCAGCCGGATCTGCTGCACCAAGTCCATCAAACAGGCGTTGAAGATCAAGGAAGCCAATCCCAACGCCAACGTATTTATCCTGTATCGCGATATCAGAACCTACGGCTTCTACGAAGAAATGTACACGGAAGCCCGCCGCAAGGGCGTTGTGTTCATCCGTTATGCGGTGGACAATAAACCGGTGGTGGAAGCGGCCGGTGACCGGGTCAATGTTACGGTAACCGACCATGTACTGGGTCTGCCCGTGGTGATTGAAGCCGATGTGGTGGGTCTGGCCGCTGCCGTAGTGGCCAACGATAATAAAAAGTTGTCCAAGTTCTTCAAGGTGCCGCTTAACTCTGATGGTTTCTTCCTGGAAGCACACATGAAGCTGAGACCGGTGGATTTCGGTACCGACGGCGTGTTTATGTGCGGCCTGGCTCATGGTCCCAAAAACCTGGAGGAAAACATTTCCCAGGCCAAAGCAGCCGTGGCCCGGGCCTGCACCGTGCTGGCCAAGGAATCCATCGAGGTAGAAGGAAAGAGCGCTTTTGTCAACAAGAAGAAGTGTACCGCCTGCGGTACCTGTGAATCGGTCTGCCCGGCCAAAGCTATTACTATCGACTTACAGGAAAGGGTGGCCGTGGTGAATGAAGCGCTGTGCAAGGGCTGCGGTGTCTGTGCCTCCTCCTGCCGTTGCGGGGCGCTCAACGTAAAAGGATGCACCAACGAACAAATTATGGCTGTGATCAATGCACTGTAGTGACAGGGGAGGGAGAAGTGTATGGCCTGGGAACCAAAAATCATCGCTTTTCTGTGCAACTGGTGCAGCTATGCCGGTGCTGACCTGGCCGGTGTCAGCCGGATTCAATATCCGCCCAACATCCGGGTAGTCCGGGTACCCTGCTCGGGACGGATCAACCCGTTGTTCATAATGTCTGCCATCAAGAACGGTGCCGATGGCGTGCTGACCTCCGGGTGACACCCCGGCGACTGCCACTATGTTAGTGGCAATCTGGTAGCCCGCCGCAAGTTTGCCCTGCTGAAAAACCTCATGGAGTACATGGGTGTGGAAGAAGGACGGGTAAACTTCTCGTGGGTGTCCGCTGCGGAAGGCGGACGCTTTGCCGAAGTGGTCAAGGCTGTAACCGAAAAAGTTAAAGAACTGGGCCCCAATCAGGGCCTGGCGGCGACAGAAACGGGGTGTTGTGGATGCAAGAGCTAGCAGCTGCCATCCAGGAGACAGCCAGGAAGCTGCTGGAAGAAAAGACGGTGGACCTGGTGATCGGTTTTGCTGCCGGTAGCCTGCCGCTGCGCAGCACACCATGCTTTGTCCGCAAGCCGGAAGATGCAGCAAAACTGACTTTTGATGCCGGATGTGAGAACAACCTGGCCAACTACCTGCGCCAGCGGAATGAAAAGGTGGCCGTGGTGGCCAAGGGCTGTGATACGCGCGCCATTGTGGTGCTGCTGCAGGAAAACCAGATCAAACGAGATAACCTGTATATCATCGGCGTGCCCTGTCAGGGTATGGTGGACCGGGTAAAAATCGATGCTCTGCTGGATGGTCAGGATTTGCTGGCCGGACAGGTGCAGGGCGAAAATGTGGTCCTGAAAACAGCGGCGGGCGAGAAACAGGTGGCTCTGACCGATGTGTTGCACGACACCTGCAAAACCTGCCAGTACGCTACTCCGGTGATCTATGACGTGCTGCTGGGCGAGCCGGTTCAGCCCCGGCAGGCGGATAACTTTGAAGATGTTAAAGCCTTTGAGGCTCTTTCTCCCGCCGAGCGCAAGGCCAGATTGACTGAGGAGTTCAGCAAGTGCATTCGCTGCTATGCCTGCCGCAATGCCTGTCCGATGTGCTACTGCAGTGAATGTTTTGTGGACTGCTCTACGCCGGCCTGGATCAGGAAGTCGGTCGACCCGGCCGATAATCTGATGTTCCAGGCGGTGCGGGTGTTCCACCTGGCCGGCCGCTGCGCCGACTGCGGGGCCTGTGACCGGGCCTGCCCGATGGGGCTCAACCTGCGCACAATGACCAGAAAACTGGTGATGGATGTCAAAGAGCTGTTCGGTTATGAAGCCGGGGTCAATCTGGAAGCCAAACCGGCCCTCTCCGAGTTTGCCTTTGACGATCCCCAGCCATTTTTGGTGAAGGAGTGAGGTGAAAAGGATGTTCATCAAAAAGAGCGAACTGAGTGCTGTACTGGATAAACTGCTGGCCAGTTATCAGGTTTATGCCCCGGTCAAGCAGGGCAGTTACGCCGTTTTTAAGCAAATAGCCAGCGGTGGCCAGGCTTATCTGGATTACAGCAATAGCAAGATTCCGCCCAAGGGTGTCCTTTTCCCTCAGTCCGAAAAGCTGTACAGCTACAGTGTGACTGCCGAAGGGGCCCGGGTAGAAGAGCATATTGATGATAGCAAAAAGGTTATTTTTGGTATTCGTCCCTGTGACGCCAGAAGTATTACCCTGCTGGACTTTGTCTTCAATAATGATAAATACACCGATCCGTACTATATGACCCGGCGCAATAATACCGTGCTGGTTGGCCTGGGTTGCAATCAGCCTGCCCCCACCTGTTTCTGCACCTCCATGCAGAGCGGGCCTTTTGCCAGCGAGGGCATGGACGTGATGCTGGTGGACATTGGTGAAGGTTATGTTGCTCAGGCCCTGACCGATAAGGGCAAGGAGTTGCTGGCAGGACTTGGCCTGCCCGAGGCCTCTGCTGATGACCAGAAGGCGGCCGAGGATGTCAAGGCCGCTGCTGTAGTGAGTTGCCAGGTCAATACCGAAGGGCTCAAGGCCAAACTGGACGCCGGTTTTGACGCCCCGGTATGGGACCGCATCCATGAAAAATGCCTGGGTTGCGCGGCCTGTACCTATGTTTGCCCTACCTGCCACTGCTTTGATATCGTTGATGATGCTGTGGACTGCAACGGTTGCCGGGTACGTAACTGGGATGCCTGTATGTTCCCGCTCTTTACCCTGCACGGTTCGGGCCACAACCCGCGTCCCTCGGGCAAGGAGCGCTGGCGCCAGCGGGTCATGCACAAGTTCAAGTATTTTGTGGACAACTTCCATGCCACGGCTTGCGTTGGCTGCGGCAGATGTATTAAAAACTGCCCCGTCAATCTGGACATCCGGGAAGTGCTGGCGGATATCCTGGGGTCGGAAGCGAGGTTGGATAAGTAATGCAGAGAAATCCTTATCTGCCGCTACCCATGAAATTGGTGAAAAACTTCACCGAAACGTCGGATAAGCTTATTCACACCTTTACTTTGCAATTTTTGAGCGAAGAAGATGAGAAATCCTTCCCCTACATGCCCGGCCAGTTTGCCGAGGTATGTGTGTTTGGCAAAGGGGAGGCTCCCTTCGGCATCGCTTCCTCGCCTACCGAGCCCGGTTTTCTGAAGTTTTCCGTGGCCAAGGTGGGGGTGGTTTCCACAGCCCTGCACTTGATGGAAGAGGGGACCATTGTTGGCGTGCGCGGTCCGCTGGGCAATTACTACCCGGTGGAGGAAATGAAGGGCAAAAATATCGTGATTATCGGCGGTGGCTTCGCCTTCACTACGCTGCGCGCTCTGGCTACCTACATTCTGGATCCCCGGCACCGGGGCGATTATGGCAACCTGATGGTGATTTACGGTGCCCGTAACCCGGGCCTGCTCCTGTACAAGGACGAGCTGGCCGAATGGGAAAAACGCTCCGACATCGACCTGGTGTGCACCATCGACCGCCCGGTAGAGGGCTGGAACGGGCGGACCGGCTTCATTCCGGCCGTGACCAAAGAGGTGTCGCCCAGTTCGGAAAATGCCGTAGCTATTGTTTGCGGCCCGCCCGTGATGATCAAGTTCACACTGCCTGTTCTGGAGGAATGCGGCTTTAAGCCCGAACAGATCATCATGTCGCTGGAAAACCGTATGAAGTGCGGCATTGGTATGTGCGGTCGCTGCAACGTGGGCAACAAGTATGTCTGCAAGGACGGCCCGGTGTTTACCAAGGCCGAACTGAACCAGTTGCCCAACGAATATTGATTAACTGGCATATTTTTACCGCCTGCCGGGTTAAACCCGGCGGGCGGCAATGTTACTCTGGTTGGCTGAATGTTGTGTAATTTATGTCATTTATTGATGTGTGTTGTTATTTCCTGAGGATACCCTGACCGGGGAAGGAGCGATTTTATTATGGAAGTTATTCAAGCTTCTAAAATGGATCCCAGGTTCCGGGATGAAATTGCCGACCTGGTAAAAAATTATGATTTTACCCAGTGCCTGGCCTGTGGAATGTGTACGGCCGGCTGCCCCTACTCCGACATTCATGAGGACCAGGATCCGCGCAAATTCCTGCGCAAGATTGCTCTGGGTCTCAAGGAAGAAGCCTGGAACGATCCCTATATCTGGTACTGCACCATGTGCGAGCGCTGCACCATTGAGTGCCCCATGGGTGTGAACATTCCCTCCATTGTTCGTTCCATGCGCGGGCAAATGGAGCCCAAGGGTTACCTGCAGACCATTGCCGAAGAGCACAAACAGTCCGGCAACCAGATGAATGTATCGCAGGAAGATTATGAAGAAACCCTGGCCTGGATTGAAGAGGAACTGCAGGCCGAGCTGGATGATCCCGACTACCGCATTCCGCTCAACAAGCAGGGGGCCAAGTATTTTTACGGCTTCAACGCCCGGGATATCAAGTATTATCCGCAGGAACTGCAGGCGACATTGAAGCTCTTCTATGCGGCTGATCTGGATTACACCATCAGCACAGTGCGCTGGGACGCCACCAATATTGCCCTGTTTACGGGCAAGACCGACGATTTTCTGGCCATTTCCATGCCGCTGTGGGAGGAAGTTGTGCGCCTGGGCTGCGAGGAACTGATTGTCACCGAGTGTGGTCACGCCTTCCGCTCCATGCGCTGGGGCTACCGCACCTACTGGAAGGGCAAGGAGTTCAAGATCCGGCACATCCTGCAACTGCTCAACGATCTGGTGAAAGAGGGACGCCTTAAACTGGATCCCGATGCTATCACTGAAGTGGTCACTTACCACGATCCCTGCAACACGGCCCGCAAAGAAGGCGTGTGGGAAGAGCCGCGCGAGTTAATCCGCAGCTTCATCAAAAACTTTGTGGATATGAACCCCAACGGCAAGATGAACTACTGCTGTGGTGCCGGTGGTGGGGGCATGGCCATGCCGGAATTTAACGAATATCGCAAAGCCAAAGGTAAGCGCAAAGTGGATCAGGTAGTGGCCACCGGTGCGGAAATTGTGATTGTGCCCTGCCACAACTGCATCGACCAGTTCAATGACCTGAACAAGTGGTATCCGGAAAAAGCCAAGTCCAAGAACGTGCACATGTGCTCGCTGATGGAACGGGCACTGATTCTGGAAAAGAAAAACAAATAAATCGGGCAATGATCAGAGCACAAGACATCCAAAATACATCCGCAGACAATTAGGGTGATATGTGTGAAAAACGGGCGCGCCCAACGTCTTTAGCGTGCCGGGTGTGCCCGTTTGCACACTTAATAAAATTCACAGGACGGATGTGATGCCAATGAGTGCTGAGAAAGTCGGGGCAGTCATGGTAGTGGGAGCGGGCATTGCCGGTATCCAGGCTTCCCTGGATCTGGCGGAAGCCGGCTATTATGTCTACCTGGTGGAAAATTCCCCGGCCATTGGTGGGACTATGCCCATGCTGGATAAAACTTTTCCCACCAACGATTGTTCTATGTGCATCCTGTCGCCCAAGCTGGTGGAGTGCGGGCGACACCTGAATGTAAAAACATTAACCTGTGCCAGGGTTGAGGAAGTAAGCGGCGAGCCGGGCAATTTCAAGGTCAGGGTGCGCCAGTCGCCCCGCTATATTGATCTGGACAAATGCAAGGCTTGCGGCGAATGCGCCAGCGCCTGTCCGGTAGAAGTGCAGAGTGAATTCAACCAGGGACTGGGCCAGCGCAAGGCTGTTTACAAGCATTATGCCCAGGCCTTCCCCAATGCCTTTGTAATTGACAAGGCCGGCACTCCTCCCTGCCGGGCGGCCTGTCCGGCTGGAGTGAATGCTCAGGGCTATGTCCAACTGATCAAGAAGGGTAAACTGCTGGAAGCATGGCAGATGGTTTATCGCGATAACCCCTTCCCGGCGGCCTGTGGCCGGGTGTGCACCCATCCCTGTCAGAGCAAGTGCTATCGGGGCCGGGTGGATGAGCCGGTAAACATCGTGCAGCTAAAACGTGTTGCCGCTGATTACGCTTACAGCAATTTAAGCGAACTGCCGCTGCCAGCAGTTATGGAAGCAAAAGGCAAAAAAGTCGCAATAATTGGTGCCGGTCCGGCCGGCCTGTCCTGCGCCTATCAACTGGCCAAACGCGGCTATCAAGTGACAGTATTTGAAGCTTTGCCGGTTGGCGGCGGCATGATGCGGGTGGGTATTCCCGAATACCGGTTGCCCAAGAAATGGGTGGATCTGGAGATTGACCTGATCACCAAACTGGGCGTGGAAATTAAATACAACACCGCCCTGGGTCGGGACATCACGCTGGACGGACTGCGCCAGCAAGGTTATGAAGCTGTGTTCCTGGGCATTGGCGCCCACCGGGGTCAGAGTCTCAATGTTCCCGGCGAGGACCTGGAGGGTGTTGTCCACGGCGTACCTTTCCTGCGCAAGGTGGCTCTGGGTGAGCCGGTGCAGATCGGCCGGCGTGTGGCGGTGATCGGTGGCGGCAATACAGCCATGGACTGTGCACGAACCGCCCTGCGCCTGGGTGCCGAGTCGGTGCAGATCATCTACCGCCGTACCGAAGCTGAAATAACCGCTCTGCCGGAAGAGATTGCCGAGGCCAAGGAAGAGGGCATTGTGTTCACCATGTTGCACAGCCCCAAAGCCTTTGTCGGCAATGGTGGGAAACTCTCCGCCATTGAGCTGATTAAAAACCAGCTTGGGGAGCCCGATGCCAGCGGGCGGCGCAGTCCGGTGCCCGTACCGGGCAGCGAATATCAGATTGAAGTGGATACGGTAATTCTGGCCGTGGGCCAGCAGCCCGATGTCGCCTGCCTGGAAGGCGCCAGCCTGGAGTTGGGGCGCGGTAACACTATCGTAGCCGATCCGCAGACCCTGGCTACCGGCATACCCGGCGTATTTGCCGGTGGCGATGCCGTAACCGGTCCCAAAACGGTAATTGAGGCTATAGCGGCCGGTAAGACGGCAGCCGAGTCCATTGACCGCTATCTGCAGGGTATGGACCTGAAAGAGGGGCGCCAGTTTGCGGTGGCGGAGGAGGAAATTGCTCCCTTCCGTTTTGAGAAGGAAGAGATTCCGGTTCAGGAGCAGCAAAAAGCCTCCCACAGCGAACCCGCCCAGCGCAGCAAATCCTTTGTCGAGGTGGCTCAGGCCATGGCGGTGGAGCAGGCCCGGCAGGAAGCGGAGCGCTGCCTGAACTGCGGAGTTTGCTCCGAATGCCTGGAGTGCGAGAAAGCCTGTCTGGCCAGTGCCATCCGTCACGATCAGCAGGAAGAAGAGCTGGAGATTCAGGTGGGAGCCATTGTGCTCTGCCCGGGCTTCGAAAAATATGATGCCTCCCGGCTGGCCTACTACGGCTACGGTAAATACCCCAATGTACTGACCAGTCTGGAATTTGAGCGGGTGCTGAGCGCATCGGGTCCCTTCCAGGGTCATCTGGTACGACCCTATGATCATAAGGAGCCACGCCGCATAGCCTGGATTCAATGTGTGGGATCGCGCAACATTCGCGAAGAACATGGTTATTGCTCATCGGTGTGCTGCATGTATGCCATCAAAGAAGCGGTGATTGCCAAGGAGCACAGTGCCGAACCGCTGGAAACCACCATCTTCTACATGGACATGCGCACCTTTGGCAAAGGCTTTGAAAAATATTACGACCGGGCCCGGGAAGAAAGCGGGGTCAGGTTTGTAAGATCAAGAATATTTGCAATAGATGAGAAAAACGACCCGAGCAGAAATCTGATTATCCGTTACGCCGATGAGAACGGGCAACTGCATCAGGAAGAATACGATCTGGTGGTTCTTTCGGTAGGCCTGCAGCCATCACCGTCCGTAATTGAGCTGGGTCAAAAGCTGGGCCTGGACATGAACAAGTACGGTTTTGCCCAGCCGGCACCGCTCACCGGTGTGGACACCAACAAACCGGGGATATACATCGCCGGGGCCTTTGCCGGTCCCAAGGATATTCCGGAAACCGTCATGCAGGCCAGCGCGGCGGCGGGAGCGGCCGGCAGCATGCTTTCCGCTGTGCGCGGCACGTTGATCAAAGAAAAGTACTACCCGCCCGAGCGTGATGTTTCCGGTGAAGAACCGCGCATCGGCGTGTTTGTGTGCAACTGCGGGATCAACATTGGTGGCGTGGTACGAGTACCCGAAGTGGTGGAAATGGCCAAAACGCTGCCGAACGTAGTTTATGCCGGTGAGTACCTCTATGTTTGCTCCCAGGACAGCCAGGCCGCCATCCGCCAGGCTATCGAGGAGCACAGGCTGAACCGGGTGGTGGTGGCCTCCTGCAGCCCGCGTACGCACAAGGTGCTCTTCCAGGAGACCCTGATGGAAGCCGGGCTGAACCGCTATCTGTTTGAAATGGCCAACATTCGCGATCAGTGCTCCTGGGTGCATATGCATGAGCCGGACAAGGCCACCGCAAAAGCCAAGGATCTGGTAAAAATGGTGGTGGCCAAGGCGGCGTTGCTGAGGCCCATTCACCAGCAACCGGTGGGTATTACCAAGGCGGCTCTGGTGATCGGGGGCGGCGTGTCCGGTCTGAACAGCGCTCTGGCCATGGCCGAGCAGGGTTACCAGGTGCACCTGGTGGAGAAAGCAGACCAGCTGGGCGGGCTGGCTCGCCGGATGCGCAGCGGCTTAAGCGGTGAGGATATCGCCTCATATCTGCAAGGACTGGTGGAAAAGGTTACGACCAATCCCCTGATCAGTGTATACACAGGCGTGGAAGTTCAGGAAGTGAAGGGTTTCCTGGGTAATTTCACTACCACGCTGTCTGATGGCCGGCAGGTCAAGCACGGTGTGGTGATCATCGCTATCGGCGGTGCTGAGTACAAACCCACTGAATATCTCTACGGCCAGCACAGGGCTGTGCTGACCCAGCTGGAACTGGCCGAGGCAATGGCAGCCGGCGATGAGCGCCTCAACCAGGTGCAGACGGCCGTGTTCATCCAGTGTGTGGGCTCCCGGGAGCCACAGCGCCGTTACTGCAGCCGGGTATGCTGTGCCAAAACGCTCAAACTGGCTCTGGAACTGAAGGAAAAAGAGCCGCAAACCCGTGTGTTTGTGCTCTATCGGGACATCAGGGCCTATGGCTTCTATGAAGAACTGTATACCAAAGCCAGACAGAAGGGCATCATCTTCATTCGTTACAACGTGGACAACAAACCGCAGGTTGTGCCCAGCGGCGATCAGGTACAGGTTACAGTAACCGACCATGTGCTGGGTGTGCCGGTGGTTATCGATGCCGATCTGCTGTGCCTGGCGGCCGCTATTTTGCCGGCTGAGGACAACAAGAAGATGAACAATATCTTCAAGGTGCCGCTGAACGAGGACGGTTTCTTCCTGGAGGCCCACATGAAATTGCGTCCCGTGGACTTTGCCTCCGAGGGCATTTATATGGCCGGACTGGCCCACGGGCCCAAAACCATTGACGAGAACATTGCCCAGGCCAGAGCGGCGGTCAGCCGGGCCTGCACAATACTGGCCAAGGATCAGCTGCAGTCACACGGTGTGGTGGCCCAGGTGCAGCAAGACAAATGTGCGGCCTGCCTGACCTGTGTCCGCCTCTGCCCCTTCAATGCGCCCAAGATTAACAATTATGCTGCCGAAATCGAGGCCGTGCTCTGCCAGGGCTGCGGTACCTGTGCCGGTGAATGCCCGAACAAAGCCATTACCCTGCAGAGCTACAATGATGCCATCTACATGAGCATGGTGCGCGGCCTGTATCAGGGGGAGGGTTGTTAAATTGAGTTTTGAACCGAAAATTGTCGCCTTTTGCTGCCACTACTGCGCTTATTCCGCAGCCGACCTGGCCGGCTCCATGCGCCTGCAGTATTCGCCCAACATTCGGGTGGTGGAAATGACCTGCTCGGGAAATATCGACCACCGTGTTCTATTAAACGCCTTTGAGCAGGGTGCGGACGGAGTGTATGTGGCCGGTTGTTTGGAAGGTGACTGCCACTTCTTAAAAGGCAACTTCCGGGCTAAAAAGCGGGTGCAGGCGGTGAAAAAACTGCTGGATGAGATTGGTTTTGGCAGTGAGCGTCTGGAGTTTTATAACCTGTCTGCGGCCATGGGCCCGCGTTTCGCCGAGATAGCCAATGAAATGACTGAACGCATCCGCCAGCTGGGCCCCAGCCCCTTGAATCGTCATGCTGGCGACTGCTCCGGGAAAGAAGGTGCGGAGAAGTGATTATTGCCCAGCAAAAGCCTGTGCAGGATATCGCGGCCATGATTGCCGATTGCCAGAAGGTCGCCTTCATTGGTTGTGCCGGTTGTGTGGCGGTTTGTCTGGCCGGTGGAGAAAAAGAAACTGAAATACTGGCTTCGGCTTTGCGGATCATGCGCCGCCTGCAGGGTAATCCGCTGCAGACAGTAACCTACCTGGCCACCCGGCAGTGCGATCCGGAATATGTGGCGGCCCTGGATGAAGTGGTCAAGGATGTGGACGCCATAGTGTCGCTGGCCTGTGGCGTGGGCGTGCAGTATCTGGCCGAGCGCTTTGACAAATGGGTGGTACCGGCCCTGGACACCAAGTTTATCGGTGGTTCGGTGGTACATGGCCGGTGGGAGGAAAAATGCGGCCTGTGCGGTGACTGTGTGCTGCACAAAACCGGCGGCATTTGTCCCATCATTCGCTGCTCCAAGAGCATCTTAAACGGTCCCTGCGGAGGTTCCCAGTACGGCAAGTGCGAAGTGAGCAAGGATGTGGATTGTGCCTGGCAGCTCATCTATGATCGAATGAAAAAGCTGGGTAAACTGGATAAACTTCTGGCCATAGAGCCTTTTAAAGACTGGTCCAAGTCCCGGGACGGCGGGCCGCGCCGGGCAACCAGGGAGGATGTGATCATCGAGTGAGTACCGTGCAGACCGAAAGCAAACTGCAAAAACTGCTGGACAGCGGACATTTCGTGGTAACAGCGGAAATCGGTCCCCCGAAGCATGCCTCGGCCCACGGTGTACGCCATCATGCCGAAATGATGCGTGACTATGTGGACGCGACCAATATTACCGATTGCCAGACCGCCATTGTGCGGATTTCCAGCATTGCCACGGCTGTGCATGTGCGGGACTGCGGCATTGAGCCCATAGTGCAAATGACCTGTCGGGACAGAAACCGCATAGCCATTCAGGCTGACCTGCTGGGTGCCTACAGCCTGGGGTTGCGCAACCTGCTCTGCCTGTCCGGCGACCACCAGAAGTTTGGCAACCATCCCACAGCCAAAAACGTCTATGATATTGACTCGATTCAGTTGATTAATGCTGTGCGCAAAATGCGCGATGAAAAGGTCTTTTTCTGCGGCGAGCCCATCAAGGAACACGAGCCCCGTTTCTTTATCGGTGCTGTGGCCAACCCGTTCGCCGATCCTTTTGAATTCCGGGTGGCCCGGCTGGAGAAGAAAATCGAGGCGGGGGCCCAGTTCATTCAGACCCAGTGCATTTTTGACATGGAGCGCTTTGAACGCTTTATGGAAATGGTGCGCGAGCGGGGACTGCACGAACGGGCGCACATCCTGGCCGGAGTTACGCCGCTCAAGAGCTGGCGGGCGGCCAAGTATATGCAGACCAGTGTTTCCGGCATGATTGTGCCGGAAGAACTGGTGCAACGTTTGAAAAACGCGGAAGATCCCAAAAAAGAGGGCGTGGACATCTGCGTGGAGCAGATCAAGTATATCAAGGAGAACATCAAGGGCGTGCACGGTGTGCACATCATGGCCATCGCCTGGGAGGAAATCGTACCCGAGATTGTGCAGCGCTGCGGCCTGTACCCGCGGCCAGCAGTGGAGTAACGCGCCCGTTTGAGCTACTGAATAGATCATAGTAAAGGTAGGCCCGGTATGCGTTCTGATGCGCATAGCCGGGCCTTTGTTTTGGGAGGTGGATTTTGGTTAAATATTAATGTGCCCCGGAAAGCTACCGGGGCACATTAAAAAAGATCGATTTAGTTTATGCCGTCAGGGTGAAAGTGATGCATTATTGCGTCGATCTGGCCGCGAGTATTACCTGGCCGCAGACTCCGCCACTGTAGGTGAGTAAAGCTGATCCACCATTTGCATGAACTGGGTGTCCCGGTACCCTTCCAGAGCAATGGCCTTGTTGGGACATTCCCCGGCGCAGGTACCGCAGCCCTGGCAGATCACAGCTTCGATCTCCGCCTTGTGGTTGGGTCCCAGGCGCGGGGCGTTGAAGGGGCAAAGGCGCACGCAGGTCAAACAGGCGGCACATTTATCCTGTTGCACCCGGGCAGTGACCCCTTTGGCTTCCAAATAGTCGCGGGCCAGTATGGTTGCCGCCCGGCCGGCTGCCGCCTTGCCCTGGGCAATGCTTTCTTCGATATTTTTGGGGGCGTGAGCCAGGCCGCACATATAAACGCCTTCCGAGGCAAAATCTACCGGGCGCAATTTCATGTGGGCCTCCAGGAAAAAGCGATCCGCGTTGAGCGGCACCTTGAACAACTGGGAAAGGCGGCCGTTGCTTTCCGCCGGCACGATGGCTGTGGCCAGTACCAGCATGTCCGGGGAGAAAGTCAGATCCTGCCCCAGGATGGGATCAAAGGCGCGAATGCTCAGCCGTCCGTTTTGCTCATTAACTAGCGGTTTATGTTCCAGATCGTAGCGAATAAAGATGACACCGCATTCTCTGGCCTGACGGTACAGTTCTTCCAGGAAACCGTAGGTGCGAATGTCGCGGTAGAAAACAATCACCCGGCTCCGCGGATTATGCTTTTTAATCTCTATGGCCAGTTGCATGGTTTTGCTGCAGCAAACCCGGCTGCAGTACGGCCGCTCCGGTTCCCGGGATCCGACGCACTGAATGAAGGCAACCGTGCCGGCACTGCGCAGGCGGGAGTCGGAAGCGGCCAGATCGGCTTCGGCTTCCAGCTGGGTGAGCACCCGCGGGTTCTGACCGTACAGGTACTCCCGGGGCCTCAGTTCCTCTCCGCCGGTAGCAATTATGGTTACGCCATGCTGGATTTGCCTGCCGTCGGATAGCTTGCTGGTAAAATTGCCCATGTAGCCGGATACTTCAACGACCTGGCTGCCGGTATATACATTGATCCGCCCATTGCGGTCAATCTGAGATACCAGGTCCTCCAGATAGGCGGGAATGTTCTCTCCCCGGAAGCCCTGACGGATGCGCCGGGCCACACCGCCCAGCCGGTCCTCTTTTTCTACCAGGTGCACATCGTACCCCTGCTCGGCCAGGCCGAGCGCGGCCGTCATACCGGCCACACCGCCGCCGATTACCAGGGCCGCCGGCACAACGCCTACCGTGACCGGTTTTACCGGCTGCAGAGTTGCTGCCTTGGCCACGGCCATCTTGACCAGATCCTTGGCCTTGGCGGTGGCCCGGTCAGGTTGGTTCTGGTGCACCCAGGAGCACTGGTCGCGGATATTGGCCATCTCAAAGAGCTGTTTGTTCAGGCCGGCATCCCGCATGGTTTCCTGAAACAGGGGCTTGTGGGTACGCGGGCTGCAGGAGGCCACCACCACCCGGTTGAGCTTTTTTTCATCAATGATCTGTTTCATCTGGGCCTGACTGTCCTGAGAGCAAACATACAGCCCTTCCTGGGCATGCACAACGTGAGGCAGCCGGGCGGCAAACTCCACCACTTCCGGTACATTAACCACCGAGCCGATATTGATACCGCAGTGGCAAACGAAGACACCGATACGCGGTTCTTCGCCGGTGACATCGCGCTCGGGCGGAAAGGTTTTGGCACTCACCAGAGCGCCTCTGGCCGGGGCCAAAAAGGCGGCAGCATCTCCGGCAGCCGCACTGGCCTGCATGACGGTTTCCGGAATATCCCGGGGGCCGGAAAAAGCGCCGGCTACATAAATTCCGGGCCGGCTGCTGGCTACACCGGTGAGCTCTCTGGTCTGGCAAAAATTGAACTGGTTCAGCTCCAGTCCCAGGATACTGGCCATCTCGATCGCATCGGCGGTGGGCTGCAATCCGACTGAAAGTACCACCAGGTCGAAGTCTTCCTCGATCATTTGACCGTCCGCTGTCCGGTAGCGCAGGCGCAGGTCTTTGCTCTGCTGCAGTTCCTTCACTGTGGAAATCATACAGCGCACATAGCGCACACCGTACTGCTCCTGGGCCCGCTGGTAATATTTCTCGAAGTCCTTGCCGTAAGCCCGTACATCCATGCAAAAGATAGTGCTGGAAAGTCCCGGTACGTGTTCGCGGGCGATAATGGCCTCTTTGGTGGCATACATGCAGCACACCGCCGAGCAGTATCCGCAGTCGTTGATGATATCCCGCGAACCCACACACTGGATAAAGGCTATTTTTTGCGGCTCCCGGCCGTCGGAAGGGCGCTGGACATGGCCGCGATAGGGTCCCGAGGCGCTGAGCATGCGTTCAAACTGCAGGCTGGTGATGACGTTATCATAAACGCCATAGCCAAATTCACCCCGCAGTCGTGCATTGAACAACTCAAAACCGGGGCAGAGGATAATAGCACCCACCTGCAGGGTAATTTCTTCTTCCTCCATGCTGTGATCAATGGCACCGGCCGGGCAGACCTCTTCACAGGCGCCGCACTCCAGGCAGTTTTCCTTATCAATGACGTAAGCATTGGGGAATGCCTGCGGGTAGAGTTTGTAGATGGCCTTGCGCAGGCCCATCTCCTGGTTGAACTCGTCGGGCACCTCCTGGGGACATTCGGTGGCGCAGGCTCCACAGCCCAGGCATTTTTGCGGGTCCACATAACGGGGATGCTTTTTAACCGTGACGGTGAAATTGCCCGGTTCGCCGGAAAGTGCGGTGATCTCGGCCAGAGTGTGCACTTCGATGTTGCGATGCCGGCCGCACTCCACCAGCTTGGGAGAGAGTATGCACATGGAGCAGTCATTGGTGGGAAAGGTTTTGTCCAGCATGGGCATGCGACCGCCTATGGCCGGCGATTTCTCCACCAGATGCACTTTGTAACCCATTTCGGCCAGGTCCAGGGCGGACTGCATCCCACTGATGCCCGCACCGATGATCAAAACAGCACCGGTAATCTGTCTGTCCTGTTCAAGATTGTGATTCACTTGTTAAACCCCCATTGTAAAAATCAGGCCATCAGTTTGAGAGAGCGCAGTAGAGGCATGGGATCGATAAAGTGCTTGATCAGCCATTTGTCGCTGCCCGGCAGCTCCATGGCCAGGCCCAGCAGTTCAGTAAAATAGAACACCGGGATGTCGGCACAGTTGTCCCGCCTCACCTCCAGATTCAGCTGGCACAGCGGGCAGGCGGTAACAATGGCCTGGGCTCCAGCCTCTACGGCCATATTGATAATCCGGGTGACCAGAGGTGTCACCGTGGAACTGCTGGTGGCGCTCAGATTGGCGCCGCAGCAGTCAGTCTTGTAAGACCATTTAACTGGTTGGGCACCGATGGCACTCATAATTTGATCCAGCGAGACCGGATTTTCCGGGTTGTCAAATCCGGTGATTTCGGGGGGGCGAACCAGCAGACAGCCATAGTAGCAGGCCAGCTTCAGACCGGTTAATGGTTTTACCACTTTCCCGGCAATGGCTTTAAGCCCCACTTTGTCGTAATAAGTTTCCAACAGGGAAAGTACTTTAATATTTCCCTGGTATTTAAAATTAACAATATCCTCCAGTTCGCTGCGTTTTTGCTGATCGTGGCGCAGCACGTAGTCGGCTTTTTTGTGGCGGCTGTAGCAGGCCGCACAGGGTATGGTAATGTCCAGCCCGCCCTCCTGGGCGATGGCCAGATTGCGAGCGGGTAGAGCCAGGGAAAGCATGTGGTTGGTGCTGTGGGCGGAGGTGGCTCCACAGCAGGCCCAGTCATCCAGTTCTTTCAGGCGCAGGCCCAGCGCCATGCTCACCGCCAGAGCGGAAAGATTGTATTCTTTGGCACTCGCTTCCAGTGAGCAACCAGGATAATATGCCAGTTCCAAGACATTAGCTCCTTTCTCTTCATTTAGCCGGCGTTGCACCTGTCAAAAATATGTTTTACCTCGTCTTTGGCTCTCACACCACGGCAAAAAACAGGCAATTTACCCTTCAAGAACATTTTCCAGCCCAGATCCATATCGGAAAACAGGTCGCCGCTTTTTATCTTGTAATTGGCCATCATTACAGCTTCATGAATGCGTCCGTGATTTTTTACGGTGTGCAGGAAAATATCATTGAAAAGGTGGATTTTCTTTTCCTTGATGGTGCCACGCTCGATGGCCATTTCCTTTAACGCGTCCATAATTTCGCTGATTTTGATCCCGTTGGGACAGCGGGCACCGCACGTTTCACATCCGGTGCACATCCAGATCATGGAACTGTTAAACACTCTGTCCTGGTCTTCCAGCTGGATCAGGCGCAAGACCTGGTTGGGATAGAGATCGGCATGTTCAGCAATGGAGCAACCGGATGCGCATTTCTGGCATTGAAAGCAAAGCTCCACCGGTTGTTTGCTGCGCGTTCTGACATCCTCCAGAAATCCCACAGGTATAACCCCCTTTGCAGTATGCTTTGCGCAATATATCAATTAAATATTTCATAGGGCTATAAAACAAATTCGCTATATCTATGATAAAACCTCTTTTTTGTGTAAATGATTTGCTGGTACTTCGCGGATAATTATAAATGGCGAAATAAAAGATTATGTTCATAATTTGGGAAAATTACGCTTTTACTAAATGTTGAAATTAAAAAGTTGGTTGCATATACCAATGAAAAACTGATATCCGCATCTGCCCTGTAAAGTTGTGGCGAAATAGTTGAAAAACCAGATAATAGCTTCAGTATTGCAAAATCATTGTGGAAATCATCGCAAATTACTTAAAATTTATTGTAGATTTTGAAATAATGATTGTCAAGCAAAAAAGTAAGAATTAAATAGCAAATTTTAATTATCTACCATAAGGTTTGAGATATTAAACAAATATTCATATTATTCAGTAATTTTGCCCAATTTTAATGGGTGTGACGGCCGGGCCTTTTGTTTATATAAATTTTCAAAACCAATATAAAAGTTCCACTTGACAGATGTAAAGCATAAGTTTATATTGTATACAAAGGCTGTATTTATTGAATTGTTCATCCAGCATGGCGATACCAGTTCACAGCACTCGCTGGTATCATGCTTTTTGTTCAACTGGCTTACTGATGAGCCAGCTTTCTTTCTGGCACAATTTAACAGAATATTGACAATTGGTTATCCTGTGCCAATCTTTTGGTTTATCAACTGGCTGAAAAGTCGGCGCTCTGGCCAGTTGGAACATAAAACAAAAACATGGTCTGCCGTCAACAGGTCAGTATACAAAGGGGGTTTGTTTGTCATGGAGTGCGCTGACAGAAAGTTTCAGAAGCTGCAGGAAATCATCTCCCGGCATGAGGCGAAAGTTTCGCACCTGATTGCCATATTGCAGGAAGTGCAGGAAGAGTACCGTTATTTGCCGCAGGAAGTCATGACCTACATCGCCACTGCCTTAAACATATCTCCGGCAACGGTTTATGGCGTGGCCACCTTTTATGCCCAGTTTTCCCTGTTGCCCAAGGGCAAATATGTGATCAGGGTCTGCGATGGTACAGCCTGCCACGTGCGGGGTTCCGAGCCCATTCACTTCGCCCTGCGCCAGGAGCTTTCGCTGGCACCGGGCCAACAGACCACAGATGATTTGCAGTTTACTGTGGAGACGGTCTCCTGTCTGGGGGCCTGTGGTCTGGCACCAGTCATGACGGTAAATGGTGAAGAGGTCTACGGGCAGATGACTCCGGAGGGCGTGCTGGAGGTACTGGCCAGGCTTAAAGGAACCGTTCAAGCTTGATTTTCGGGGGGAGAGAGCAGATGCTGAGAAGCAGGGAAGATTTAAACCTGTTGTATGAAAAAGCCCGTTCTTACATAGCCGGAGAGGAACTGCGCATTCTGGTCTGTGCCGGTACCGGCTGCGTGGCCAACGGATCTTTGAAAATCTACGAGGCCTTGAAGGAGCAAATCAAACAGCAGGGCCTGAATGTGAAAGTGGAACTGGTTGATGATGTGCCGCACCCGGTAGCGGTAAATGTAAGCGGTTGCCACGGTTTTTGCCAGATGGGGCCACTGGTGCGTTTTGATCCCAGCGGAGTGCTCTATTGCAAGGTGAAGGAAGCCGATGTGGCCGAGATTGTGGAAAAACACATCGTCAACAAGCAGATAGTTGACCGGTTGCTTTATCACAACCCGGCTACGGGAGAAACCTTCACCACCCAGGACGAAATTCCCTTTTACAAAGAGCAAACCCGGGTGGCCCTGGTCAATTGCGGCCGGATTAACCCGGATGATATCAACGACTGCATTGCTCATGGCGGTTATCAGGCCCTGGCCAAAGTGCTGTTTGAAATGGATCCCGACAGCGTGATTAACGAGGTGATAGCTTCGGGTTTGCGCGGCCGGGGCGGTGGTGGTTTTCCCACCGGGCGCAAGTGGCTGTTTGCCAAAAATGCTGCCGGGAGCAAGAAGTATATCATCTGCAACGGTGATGAAGGCGATCCGGGTGCCTTCATGGACCGCAGCGTGATGGAGGGTGACCCGCACCGGGTGCTGGAGGGCATGATGATTGCCGGTTATGCCATCGGTGCCGATGAGGGATATATTTATGTGCGGGCGGAATACCCCCTGGCGGTAAAGCGGTTGCGCAAGGCCATTGCCGATGCGGAGAAGCTGGGGTTGCTGGGTGAGAATATTCTGGGCTCCGGATTCAATTTCCGCATCCATATCAAGGAAGGTGCGGGGGCCTTCGTATGCGGTGAGGAAACCGCTTTGATTGCCAGTATTGAGGGGCAGCGGGGCATGCCCCGTCCCAGACCGCCATTTCCGGCTGTCAGCGGTTTGTGGGGTTGCCCGACCATCATTAATAACGTAGAAACTCTGGCCAATCTGGCCCCGATAATTTTAAACGGTGGAGCCTGGTTCAAGAGCTACGGGACCGAGACCAGTCCGGGAACCAAAACCTTTGCGCTGGCCGGACAGGTATCCCATACCGGTCTGGTGGAAGTGCCCATGGGCATGACGCTGCGGGATGTAGTGTTCAAGATCGGTGGCGGCCTGCGGGACGGCAAGAAGTATAAAGCGGTGCAGATTGGTGGACCTTCCGGCGGTTGCCTGACCGAGGAGCATCTGGATCTACCGCTGGACTACGACGAACTGATCAAAGTAGGAGCCATGGTGGGTTCCGGTGGCCTGGTGGTCATGGGGCATGATACCTGCATGGTGGAAGTGGCCAAGTTTTTCATGGGTTTTGTGCAAAACGAGTCCTGTGGCAAATGTGTACCCTGCCGGGAGGGCACCAGGCGCATGCTCGAGCTTTTGACCAAAATTACCGAGGGTAAGGGTACTCCGGAAGACCTGGCCCTGCTGGAAGAGCTGGCTCTGATTGTCAAGGACGGCTCGCTGTGCGGACTGGGTAAGACGGCTCCCAACCCGGTATTGACTACCCTGCGCTATTTCCGGCATGAGTATGAAGCCCACGTTTACGACAGAAAATGTCCGGCCGGTGTGTGCAAGGCTTTGGCCGAATATTACATTGAAGCGGAAAAATGCAAAGGCTGCGGGCTGTGTGCCAGGGTTTGTCCGGCCAGCGCCATCAGTGGCGAGAAAAAGCAGCCGCACAGCATTGATCTGGACAAATGCCTCAAGTGCGGTACCTGTATAGAGAAGTGCAAATTCGGCGCCATTGCCATCCGGTAGGGGTATAAGACGGAAGGAGTGAAACCGGAATGAGTACTGGTAAAGTGATCATCGACGGCCGGGAGATGCCCATTGATGGTGCGAAAAACATTCTGGAACTGGTGCGCCGGGCCGGCATAGAACTTCCCACTTTTTGTTATCACTCGGAACTAAGCGTTTATGGTGCCTGCCGTCTCTGCCTGGTGGAAGTGGATAGAATGGGGCTGGTGGCCTCCTGTTCCACACCGCCGGCTGATGGTATGGTTATTCATACCAATACCGAACGCACCCGCCGGCTGCGCCGCATGGTGATTGAACTGCTCCTGGCCAACCACGACCGGGAGTGCACCACCTGTGAAAAGAGCGGGCGCTGCAAGCTGCAGGAACTGGCCCACAAGTTTGGTGTGAAAAAAGTGCGCTTTGGTCACCGTGATCAGAAACTGCCGCTGGATGAAAGCAGCACATCTATTGTCAAGGATCCCAACAAGTGCATCCTGTGTGGCGACTGCGTGCGCATGTGCAAAGAGGTACAGGGTATCGGCGTTTGGGATTTCGCCCACCGGGGCAGCAAAACCGTAGTAACTACGGCATTTGACAAGCCGGTGGCCGAGGTGTCCTGCGTCAACTGTGGCCAGTGCGTGGCGGTTTGTCCCACCGGGGCGCTGACGGTCAAATCAGAAATAGATCGGGTTTGGTCCTACCTGCATGATCCCGCCAAAGTGGTCGTGGTGCAGGTGGCGCCAGCGGTGCGGGTGGCCATAGGTGAGGAATTTGGCGTAAAAACGCACGATATGGCTACGGGCAAGATGGTAACCGCTTTGCGCAAACTGGGCTTTGACAAGGTGTTTGATACCCTTTTTACCGCGGACCTGACCACCATCGAGGAGTCGCTGGAATTTCTGGATCGCCTGCAAAACGGGGGTAAGCTGCCCCTGTTCACCTCCTGCTGCCCGGGCTGGGTCAAATACGCCGAGCAGTTCCATGCCGATTTACTGGACAACCTTTCCAGCTGCCGGTCGCCTCAGCAGATGTTTGGATCGCTGGTGAAGAAGCACTATGCCCGGTCCATCGGCCGAGATCCTCAGGATGTAATCTGTGTTTCCATTATGCCCTGTACGGCCAAGAAATTCGAAGCCAGGAGGCCTGAATTCAGGACCGATGGCTTGTACGACGTGGATGTGGTGCTGACCACCGTAGAACTGGCCCGGATGATCAAAGAGGCGGGCATTGTCTTTGATGAACTGGAGCCGGGAGCGTTCGACAATCCGCTGGGCATGGGTTCCGGATCGGCGCTCATCTTTGGCACTACGGGCGGCGTGATGGAGTCGGTGGTGCGCTTCGTGGCCGGTCATGTGGGCGGCAAGGAAGTGGGCCGTGTGGACTTTCAGCAGGTACGGGGTGTGGAAGGTATTAAAGAGGCCGAGCTGCAGGTGGCCGGCCAGACCCTGCGTCTGGCTGTGGTGCACGGCCTGGCCAATACCGAAAAGCTGCTCCGGCGGATTAAGAACGGCGAGGTCACCTATCATGCCGTGGAAGTAATGTGCTGCCCGGGTGGCTGTGTGGGTGGTGGCGGTCAGCCCGACGTCAACGACATGATTTCCCGGGTGCGCCGGATGAAAGAAATTTATGACCTGGACCGGGTGGAACAGGTGCACAAGGCTCAGGACAACGTTTTTGTAACTCAAATGCTCCAGGAGTGGTTTGGCGGACCGGCCAACCACAATACCCACCACGCCCTGCATACCCATTACACTCCGCGCCGCCGTATCACCGGACAGGTGATTGACGTGGTCAAATCCGATGCGCAGGAGCCCCTGCATGTGTCGGTTTGTGTGGGAACGGGCTGCTATTTGAAAGGCGCCTATGATGTGTTGAACAAATTTACCGAATTACAAAGACATCTCAACCTGACCAAACAGGTCAAACTCAGCGGTACCTTCTGTCTGGAGCACTGTGATGAAGGTGTGAGCGTCAAAGTGGGAGATGAAATTATTACCGGGGTAACACCGGACAACGCGGAGCAGATCTTCAAAACCCGTGTTGCCCTGCAGGTGGAACCGTGAGCATATTAAGCCAACTCTCCTGTTAACATAAACCTTTAACCTCCCTGTTATTGGCACTGCCTGGCCGGATGGGCGGGAAGGATAATGCAGCTCGACTGTCGAAATGCTGTTTATCCCGTCAGATCGGTTTGTGCAGTGCATTTTTTATTCTCCTGTGCCGGGAGGTTGGGTTAATTGATCATTAAGGTTTGTGTGGGCAGTTCATGTTTTATTCGCGGCGCTTATGACGTGGTGAAGGAGTTGGAGCGACTGCTTGCCCTGAACCGGTTGGAGGCGCAGGTGAAAATTACCGGCAGTTTTTGTATGGAGCATTGCAGTCACGGTGTGACAGTGGCTATTGACGACTGTGTGTATACGGGAGTGAATAAAGAAAACCTGGGCCAGCTCTTCCAGGAGGAAATATTACTCCGCGTAAGGCGAGGGGAATAAACCGGAGGGGGTGACAGCGTGTTTCCCATTATCACCAATCAGGCCAGCTGTCGCGATTGCTATCGCTGTGTCCGTTCCTGTCCGGTAAAGGCAATTAGTATCAGATCCAAAAATGGTAATGGGGAGTTTTACGCCCAGATCATTGAAGATATCTGTGTGCTGGATGGGCGGTGTGTACAGGTATGCCCCCAACAGGCCAAAAAAGTCTCTCCCGCGCAGGACCGGGTTAGAGCAATGCTTAAGGCGGGTGAAAAAGTGGCGGTCAGCCTGGCGCCTTCTTTTGCGGCGGCTTTGCCGCTCAGTCGTCCCCGCACTCTGGTGAGCATGTTGAAAAAACTGGGTTTTGCTTATGTTTCCGAGACATCACTGGGGGCGGAAATGGTTTCTGCGGCGCACAAGGAGCTGGGTTTTAAACAACCTTATATATCCAGCGCCTGTCCGGTGGTGGTGAACCTGATTGAAAAACATTTTCCCGATTTAATTCCTTATCTGGCACCGCTGGTTTCGCCCATGATTGCGCACGGTCGCTATTTGAAACGGCTTCTGCCCGATCATAAAGTGGTGTTTATCGGTCCCTGCATTGCCAAAAAAGCAGAAATTACCTGTCCGGAACTGGCCGGCGCAGTTGATGAGGTGATGGGATTCCAGGAGCTTTGGGAGTGGCTGACGACGGAATGCTTGTGCGAAGAGGATTGTGAGGAGACCGGTTTTGACGGTCCACAACCGGCTCTGGCCCGCCTTTACCCGGTTGATGGCGGGATGTTGCGCACCATTGCGCCCAGCACCGATATACTGGAGAGCAAGGTGATTACTGTTACCGGGCTCAAGAATTGCTGGGAATTTTTACAACACTTGCAGGGCGGATTCATCGATCACCCGCCATACTTGATGGAACTGTTGGCCTGCAATGGAGGGTGTATTAGCGGTCCGTTGTCGGTGACCGGTGACGATATTTATGTCAAGCGACAGAAAATCCAGGCTTACTACCGCAGTTGCCTGCTTTCGACTGATGAAACCTGCAGTTTTGCCTGCCTGTCCCGACCCGAACTGCCGGCAGATTTATTGAGGCGGAGTTTCACTAACAAAAAATTGTCCTTACCCAATCCCTCCGAACAGGAAATCAGGGATATTCTGGCCCAGACGGGCAAGTATACCGCCGCCGATGAACTCAATTGCGGTGCCTGCGGTTACAACAGCTGCCGCGACAAAGCTGTGGCGGTTTATCACGGTATGGCGGAAGTCCAGATGTGCATGCCCTACATGCGCAAGAGAGCCGAATCGCTCTCCAACCTGGTTTTGAGCTCCATGCCCAACGGTGTGGTGATAGTGGATTACAAGCTGCGCCTGCTGGAGATCAATCCGGCGGCGGAAAGAATGTTTCGCTGCACCAACCAGGATGTGGCCGGCAAGCACGTTTCCTGCATTCTGGACCCGCAGCATTTTGAACAGGTGCTGGAAAGCAGAACCCTGCTGCACATGCACTGCCGTTTGCCGCAGGGTATGGTTACCCGGCAGGTGGTTTTTCCCGTAGAAAGGGAGAAGATCATGGTCTGTATTATAGTGGATATAACCGATGAGGAAAAACATAAGGAGCAGCTGGCTCAGGTGCGCAGCCAGACTATTGAACGCGCCCAGGCGGTCATAGAAAAACAGATGAAGGTGGCGCAGGAGATTGCCGGACTGCTGGGTGAAACTACGGCCGAAACCAAGATGTTGCTCAGCAAATTAATCAACTTGATGAAGGAACAGTGAGAGTTATGCGCTATTTTCTGGATGTGGCCTGGCGGCAACTGACCAAAGCGGGAGAAGAGCTGTGCGGTGACAGCGTGGAAGTTGTCCCTACCGGGGATGGCCGCATAGTGGTCCTTTCCGACGGATTGGGCAGCGGGGTGAAGGCCAATATTCTGTCCTGTTTGACCGTCAAGACCGCTTCCACCATGTTGAAAATGGGAGGAAAAGTGGACGAGGTTATAGAGACCTTGCTCTACACCCTGCCCATCTGTCAGGTACGCCATCTGGCCTACAGCACTCTGGCTATTCTGAGCATCCGGGAAAACGGGGAGGTATACCTGGCCGAGTATGATACACCCCAGGCCATAGTGGGTCGGGGGGGATGTTTGCGCCCTGTTGAGCGGCAGGAGCGGATGATTAGCGACAAAAAGGTGGCGGAAGCTTACTTCACGCTGCAGGACGGGGACTGGATTGTGCTGGTCAGTGACGGCATCCTGCATGCCGGCATTGGTGGCGTATACAATATGGGCTGGGGACACGAAAGATTGAGCGGTTTTTTGTGCCAGCTGGGCGAAAGCGACCGGGATGCCGCAGCCTGGGCCGGGGAGATTGCCGGTCTCTGTCAGAGTCTATATGGCGGAAAACCCGGTGACGATGCCTCCGTGGTGGTAGTGAAGGTACGCCGCCCCCGCCTGCTTACTCTGCTGGTGGGGCCGCCGGCCGACAGTTCCCGGGATGGGGAGGTTGTAGAAAAGCTCTTGTGCTCCAGTGGGCGAAAAGTAGTCTGCGGGGGCAGCACGGGAAATATGGTGGGGCGCTTTCTGGGACAGGAAGTGCTGGTGGATCTCTCTTCCACCTCCGGTCAGGTACCCCCGCTGGGCCTTCTGCCGGGTTTGGACCTGGTCACCGAAGGAACATTGACCCTGGCCCATGCTCTGGATCTCCTGCGGCAGAACGCCGGGAGGGAAAGCCTGGCTGGCTGCCGGGACGGCGCATCCCGGTTGGTGCTGCAGTTACTGTGGGCGGATAGAATCCACTTCATGGTGGGAACCGCGGTTAATCCGGCCCAGACGGCCCCGCAGATACCTTCTCTCTTTGTCTACAAGCACAGGATCATCGATGATTTAATTGAACAGCTCCGCGCTTTGGGCAAGGAAGTGGTAGTGGAGCGATATTAATAGTTTTTCCCCACCCCGGCGATACCTCCGATGCTGCCGCCCAGGGCGCAGGCCACCAGGCGTCCCAACCAGGTCCGGTAGGAGAGATCGCCGGGCCAGAGCGAAAGGGCCAGCAGCCAGATCAACAGCAGGCTGAGTACAGTTACGGTCAGGCCGTGGGCCAGGCCGCGCCGGCCGCTTTGCCGGGCAGCGGTGAATCCACCGGCAGCGCACCCGGTGGTTAGGATCAATAGCCCAGCATAGTAAAGGAAACTTTCCGGCCAGCTGGTGAAGAAGAAAAGGACGGCCAGGATGATGCTGCCCAGTAAAATGACCGCAAATGTGTAAATTATACCCTTAAGTATGGCGGCAATGCTCAAACTGCTCCATATTTTGTTGGCCATTGGCCCGGCACCTCCCGGAGGGGATTATTTTTTGGTTTGGTTGCAATAACAATATTATTATTGTTGAAAAGGGTATATGCATTTTTTATCCGCTCTGGAAAAATTTTCATCCAGGAAAGGAAATGGTTATGCCAAAACAGATGTCCGGCGAAAATTTTGTTTACCAGATCGGTAATAGCTTATATCTCAATATTACCAACCGCTGCACCAACCAGTGTGTGTTTTGCATCCGGCGGAGCCGGGAAGGGGTGGGGTACAACCTCTGGCTGAGCCGTGAGCCGGGCTTGCACGAGCTGGTGCAGAAAATTGGCAATCCCACCCGGTACGGGGAGATCGTTTTCTGCGGATATGGTGAGCCACTGCTCCGTCCCGAACTGGTCGGGGAGGTGGCCAGAGTGCTCAAGAGCAGGGGAGGCCAGGTGAGAATCAACACCAATGGCCAGGTGCGGCTGTGGTATAACGGTGACCTGGCCGGCGGATTGCTGGGACATGTGGACTGTGTAAATATCAGTTTAAATGCTCATAGTGCGGAGGAGTATATCAGAATATGCCGCCCGGTTTATAAAGAAAAAGCATATCCGGCTATGTTAGCGTTTATAGAAGAATGTACAGAAATAGTGCCCAGGGTAGTATTGTCGGTAGTAAAGTGGCCCGGTGTTGATCTGGGGGAATGCCAGCGCATAGCAGACCGCTTCGGGGTGGAACTAAAAATTAGAAACTATATTTGTTAATAAATGTTAACATTAGATAGAATTCTGGTAATATAAGGACGACAAGTGGTAATTAATCAATCAATATTCAATGTGGGCTTAAGTGTAGCAGGAATTTTGTCATATTTGTTGAATTATAAACAACTGTCAATCAGGTAACATGCAATACTGCACCTGTTTTTTGCCACCGGCCGCATCCTGGCTTCGCGGCTGGGGCAACAGGCGGGACGCTGGCGGGGGGTGAGAAAACCAGACATTGCGGTGAAAAGTTATTTGATGAAAGACCGGTACAACTAAACTTAACAGGAGGTATGTGTGTGAAAAACAGAAAGGTTTATTTATTGCTGGTAGCATTGCTGGCGGTAGCCCTGGTCGTAACCGGCTGCGGTGGAGCGGCCAGCAACAAGAGCGCCGGGGAAAGCGGCGAGAAAGTGGTTAAAATTGGTCTGATCACCCCCCTGACGGGCGATGTCAAGACATTTGGTGAATCCACCCAGAACGCCTTCAAACTGGCCCTGGAACAGGCCGGCATGAAAGCGGGCGACTACAAAATTGAGTATGTGATTGCTGATGACCGCAATGACGCCACGGAAGCTGTGAACGTGGCCACCAAACTGATTTCCCAGGACAAAGTCAACTGCATTGTGGGTCCGCTGACCTCCAAAACCACCATTCCGGTCAGTGAGCTGTGCAACAGCCAGAAGATTCCCATGCTCACCAACACGGCCACCAACCCCAAAGTGACTGTGGATAACGGCAAGCGCAAGGAATATGCTTTCCGGGCCTGCTTTATCGACCCCTTCCAGGGGGCCGTGGCGGCCAAGTTTGCTCTGGAAAACCTGCAAAAGAAGACAGCTGCGGTGCTGTATGACCAGGGCAACGACTACACTATCGGACTGGCCAATGTTTTCAAGGAGAACTTTGAAAAGGGCGGCGGCCAGGTACTGGAGTTTCTGGCCTATTCCAAAGATGACACCGACTTCAGTGCGGTGCTGACCAAGATCGCCGCCAAAAACCCGGACATTCTCTATCTGCCCGATTACTACCAGAAAGTCAGCCTGATTGGCAAGCAGGCCCGCGAGAAGGGGATCAAGGCCGTCTTCCTGGGCGGCGACGGTTGGGATTCGCCCAAGGATCTGGACTTTGCCACCATGGCCGGCGGTTATTTCACCAACCACTACTCGGCTGACGATCCGCGGCCCGAAGTGAAGAAATTTGTAGAAGAGTACAAGGCCAAGTACGGCAGTGTGCCCGATGCCCTGGCCACTCTGGGCTACGACGCCACCAACCTGATGCTCAATGCCATCAAGACGGCCAACAGCAATGTTCCCGAGAAGATCAAGGAAGCCCTGCAAAACACCAAGGACTTCCCCGCGGTGAGCGGCAAGATCACCATAGACAAGGATGGTAACCCGATTAAAGCGGCGGTAATTCTGCAGGTGCAGGCCGATAAGACATTCAAGTACATCGCTACTGTGACCCCGTAACGGTTTTTGCCTGCGGGGAGGGTGCGGCCCGGCACCCTCCTCGCCCATTATACAGCGCTGGGGGGAGATTCAGGTTTGGAACACGTCTTGGACCAGATCATCAACGGATTGCAGCTGGGTTTGATGTACGCCTTGATTGCCCTGGGATATACCATGGTTTATGGTGTGGTGAAGCTGATCAATTTTGCCCATGGTGACGTGTTCATGGTGGGGGCCTTTATCGGCTATTTCGGCTTTCAGCACTGGGGGTTGCCACTGCCTGTGGCCATTTTAAATGCCGTGGTGGTGTGTGCCATTTTAGGTGTGACTATTGAACGCATTGCCTACCGGCCGCTGCGTTACGCGCCCAAGATTGCCGCTCTGATCAGTGCGCTGGGGGTCTCGCTGTTTTTGGAATATTTCGGTAGTCTGAAGTTTGTTTTTGGTCCCAATTTCCGGGTGGTGCAGCGTCCTTTTGAGGAAGTGCGCTGGGAGATACTCGGTGCCACCATTACCAACATTCAGGTGATGATCGCCGTGGTCGTGGTGCTCATGCTGCTGGCCCTGCAGTTCATTGTCTACCGGACCAGGATTGGTATGGCCATGCGCACGGTGTCGGTAGATCACAACGCGGCCAGACTGATGGGCGTGAATGTGGACAACACCATTTCCATCACCTTTGCTATCGGATCGGCCTTTGCAGCGGTGGGTGGAGTGCTCTATGCCATCGCCTATCCGCAAATTCACCCCTTTATGGGCATTATGCCCGGACTCAAAGCATTTACGGCGGCGGTTCTGGGCGGGATTGGCATCATTCCGGGCGCCGTGCTGGGCGCTATTATTATGGGACAGGTGGAAACACTCACATCGGCCTTTCTTTCTTCCCAGCTGCGCGATGCGATTGCTTTCTTTATATTAATTCTGGTGCTGTTAATCCGGCCCAGCGGCATTCTGGGCAAAAATGAGCCGGACAAGGTGTAAGGGGGGAGAAAGTAAATGGCACAAAAGAAATCGTCCACCTGGCTCCTGCTCCTGGGCACTGTCGCCTTTTACGCCTTGATTAAAGCTTTGCAGTTATCCGGCCTGATGAACGATTACTGGCAGAGGGTGCTGGATCAGGCGCTGATTGCCACCATTGGTGCCCTGGGTCTTAGTATTATATATGGTTTTACCGGCCAGTTCTCGCTGGGACATGCGGCTTTTTACGGGCTGGGAGCGTACAGTGCCGGTCTGTTGGACAAGCTTTACGGCAGTGTGGATAATTATGCTTTTCTCCTGGTATCCCTGCTGGTAGGGATGCTGGTGGCTGGACTGCTGGCCCTGCTGGTGGGACTGCCCATTCTGCGCCTGCGTTCGGATTATCTGGGTATTGCCACACTGGGGTTTGGAATAATTGTGAAAGTGGGAATGGACAATTCCAGCAAGTTATTCCCGCCCCTGGGGGGAGCGACCGGAATGTCCGGTGTACCCCAGTCGGCCACATTTGATCTGATTTTCTTGTTAACAGTGCTGGCTATTATTTTTACTCGCAACTTTGTTTTTTCTAGCTACGGCCGGGCCTGCACTGCGGTGCGGGAGGACGAGATTGCTTCTGATGTTATGGGGATTAATACCACCAGAATCAAAGTGCTTTCTTTTGTACTCGGTTGTATGCTGGCCGGCCTGGCCGGGGGTGTTTATGCGCACCGCTATCCATTCCTCCATCCCAGCAGTTTTGATTTCTTGAAATCCTTCGATTTCCTGCTGATTGTGGTGCTGGGTGGTCTGGGCAGTATGACCGGTACGGTGGTTACCGCCGTGGCCTGGGTGTTTTTGCTGGAAGGGTTGCGCTTTGTGCTGGGTGAATCCTTTATCGACTTCCGGGGCGTGATTTACGCACTGATTTTGATAGTTTCCATTATTTTACGTCCGCAGGGCATATTCAGCGGCAAGGAACTGGCCGCCCTGGTGCCGCAGTCGCTGACCGCCTGGCGGCAGAAGGACAAGGAGGTCACCCATGTCAGTTCTTGAGCTGAAAAGCGTTTCTAAATACTTCGGCGGCTTGAAAGCGGTCAGCAATTTCAGCATGACCATTGAACCCGGTGAGATCGTGGGTCTGATCGGGCCCAACGGAGCGGGAAAAACTACTGTGTTCAACCTGATCACGGGCATATATCAGCCCAGTGAGGGCAAGGTTTATTTTCTGGGGCAGGATATGTCGGGTATTCCTCCTTACCGGGTGTGCCAGGCGGGGATTGCCCGGACGTTTCAAAATATACGTCTTTTTAAAGGTAACACGGTGCTGGACAATGTGCGGACGGTTTTTCATTTCCGGGTGGGGTACGGGCTCTTTGATGCCGTATTTCGCACGCCCAGGTTCCGGCACCGGGAACAGGAAATTACCAGCCGTTCCATGGAACTGCTGGAGGTGCTGGGACTGTCCGACCGGGCTCTCGATCTGGCGGCGAACCTGCCCTATGGTGCCCAGCGCCGTCTGGAGATTGCCCGGGCGCTGGCTCTGGAACCCAAATTGCTCATTCTGGATGAACCGGCGGCCGGCATGAACCCGGCCGAAGTGAGCAATATGGTGAATTTGATTAAGGATATCAAGGAACGTTTTAATTTAACCGTTTTGTTAATTGAACACCAGATGGGTATGGTGATGAATCTGTGCCAGCGGCTGGTGGTTATGGACTTCGGTCAGATCATCGCTCAGGGTTTGCCGGTAGAAATCCGCAATAACCCGGTGGTGCTGGAAGCGTATCTGGGGAAGGGGGCGGCGATGGCATGATGCTGGAGGTAAACAACCTGGAGGTTTATTATGGTGCCATCCGCGCTCTGCACGGTGTTTCCTTCCAGGTGGAGAAAGGCGAAATAGTCACCCTGATTGGAGCCAACGGGGCCGGCAAATCCACGACCATGCGCACTATTTCCGGCTTGATTCGGCCTAAAGCCGGTGAGGTTGTTTTCCTGGGGCAGAGAATAGACCATGTACCGGCGCACAGGATTGTGCGCCTGGGCATTTCCCATGTGCCGGAAGGGCGGATGATCTTCCCCAATCTGACCGTATATGAAAACCTGCTCATGGGTGCCTACACGCGCCAGGATAAAGGGGAGATTGCCGCCAGTCTGGATATGGTCATGGAGCGTTTTCCCCGCCTACGGGAGAGGCAGAAACAGCTGGCCGGCACACTTTCCGGCGGGGAACAGCAAATGGTGGCCATGGGCCGTGGGCTGATGAGCAAGCCCCAGCTGCTGATTCTGGATGAACCTTCCATGGGCCTCTCTCCTTTGTTGGTAGAAGAAATATTTGCCATTATCCAGGATATCAACCGGCAGGGTACTACCATCCTGCTGGTGGAGCAAAACGCTTTTATGGCCCTGCAGGTAGCTCACCGGGCCTATGTCCTGGAAACCGGGCGGATTGTCTTAAGTGGCAACGCCGCCGAGGTGCAGAGCAACCCGCAGGTGCGCAGCGCTTATCTGGGAGAAGTCGGTTAGAGTCCTTTTTCGTGTACAGCACTGTTGGTCATGTACCGTAAAGCAAGAAACCTCGCCGGAGATTTCTTGCTTTTTTGCTTGCTGTAATGTCCGGGAGTAGATTTAATTGCGCGAATGTTGTTTCAGGTGTCGGAAAATTGGACATGTATACATGCCTGCGGCTGACAAATTGTTAAACACAAAGCAGGACTTTCAGACAAATATGTTGAATTCTTTTCAACATTAAAACTTCGTATGTTTTACGAGCTACGGGAGGTGAACCGAGGGGGGGTACATAATAGTTAGACAAGTGCAAATATTAAGAAAAATAGGAAAAAGGAGGCAGAAAGACAGATGAGAAGAAAGTACTGGTGGCTGATGGTCGTCGCCCTGCTGGTGCTGGCCCTGGCGGTGGCCGGTTGTGGCGGTGGACAGGCGGACCAGGGCAAGCCGGCGCAGGAACAGAGCGCGGCTCCGTCCGGGGAAACAATTAAAATAGGTTTTCTGGGAGCCAAGACGGGCAACCATGCCAGTTATGGCATTGAGACGCTGAAAGGCTTGAAGATGGCGGCAGAGGATATCAACGCTGCCGGCGGGCTGCTGGGCAAGAAAGTGGAGATTGTGGAAGACGATCACCGCAGCAACCCCAGCGAAGCGGCCACGGTGACGCAAAAACTGATCAACAACAACAAAGTGGTGGCCATTGTGGGTGATCCCACCACCGGCATCACCAAAGTAGCCGGCAATATCGCCCAGCAGAGCAAAGTGGTGCTGCTGTCGGCCGGTGCTGTGGGACCGGGCGTAGTGGAGATTGGCGATTATATTTTCCGCGACACGCTGCTGGATGCACTGGCGGCTCCGGCGGTGACCAAGTACTGCGTGGAAACACTGGGCTGGAAGAAAGTAGCCCTGGTGACATCGGTAAATAACGATTACAGCGTGGGGCTGACCAAAATATTCAAGGACGCTCTGACCAAGTATGGTGCTCAAATAGTTATTGAACAGAGCATCAAAGACGGTGACCAGAACTTCAGCGCCCAGGTTACCAATATCAAGCAAAAAGCGGTGGATGGCATCGTCTTTACCGGATACTACACCGAAGGCGGCCTGTTCATGAAAGAAGTGCGCAAGCAGGGACTCCAGCAAGTCATGGTTGGGGGCGACGGCCTGCTTTCCCCCAAACTCTGGGAACTGGGCGGCACCGCGGTGGAAGGGAGCATGGTTTATACGGGATTCTATCCTGACCTGAACAATGCCGGCGAAAAGACCAGGGCTTTTGTCCAGGACTATCAAAAGTTGAATAATAGTGCTCTGCCCGACATGTTCTCGGCTCAGGGATACGATGCGGTTATGCTGATTGCCGATGCGATCAAGAAGGCTAATTCCGCTGATCCGTCTGTATTCAAGAATGAACTGGCCAAAACCCAGAACTGGCAGGGTGTAACCGGTACTATTTCATTTGGACCCAACCGCGAACCGGTCAAGAGTCCGGTTTTCCTGCTGGAAGTGAAGGATCAGAAGTGGGCGGTGAAGGCGGTAATTCCGGTCACCGCGCAGTAGGCGAAGGCTGAAAACAGGAGAGCATTGCGGCCATTGCGCTACCCGTAATGGCCGCACCGCTGTTTTTTTACTTTTGGGCAGCAGATAATTTATGAGGTGACAATTTATGTTCTGGCAGCAGCTGATCAACGGCCTTACGCTGGGAGCAACCTACGCCCTGATTGCCCTGGGCTATACCATGGTTTACGGAATTATTCAATTGATTAACTTTGCCCACGGGGAAATTTTCATGGTGGGGGCCTTTATCGGAGTACTGGCCATCACGGTATTAAAAGTAAATATCTTTGTGGCCATGTTTTTAGCCATGCTGGTGTGCATGGCTCTGGGCGTAACCGCCGAACGGATTGCCTATCGTCCGTTGCGCCGGTCCGACAGACTGGCTCCGCTGATTTCGGCTATCGGCGTAAGTATTTTTTTGCAAACCCTGATGACGGTTATTTTCGGTCCGCAGCCGCAGGCCTTTCCTGCGGTGCTGCAGGATGCTCTTTATACTCTGGGGCCGGTACAGGTATCCCGGGTACAGTTGATTATTCTGGTGGTGGCCAGCCTGCTCATGATCGGATTGCACCTGATTGTCAAATATGTCAAGATTGGCAAGGCCATGCGGGCGGCATCCGAAGATTATGATACCGCAGCCTTGATGGGGATCAATGTCAACCGGGTGATCTCTTTTACTTTTGCCCTGGGCTCTCTGCTGGCGGCAGCCGGCGGGGTGCTGGTGGGGATGTATTTCAACTCGGTATTCCCCCTGATGGGTGTGCAGGCCGGTTTAAAAGCCTTTTGCGCCGCTGTGCTGGGTGGTATTGGCAGCATTCCCGGCGCCATGCTGGGTGGCATTTTTCTGGGTGTGGCCGAAGTGCTGGGCATTGCTGCCGGGTATGGAGACTATAAAGATGCCGTTGCTTTTACACTGCTCATTCTGGTGCTGCTTTTCCGTCCCACCGGGCTGTTGGGACGACCGGTGCAGCGGAAAGTGTAGGTGAAGGACATGCTGGATTCGCTCACCCAGAATATCAACCCCTATTACCTGCAGGTGGCCAACCTCCTGGGTATATATATCATCCTGGCCCTGGGACTCAATTTGATTACCGGGGTTACCGGACAGCTTTCTTTCGGTCATGCGGCTTTTATGAGTATCGGTGCCTATACGGCGGCTTTGCTCACTCTGAAACTGCATCTGCCCTTTGTACTGGCTTTGCTGGCGGGGGGGGGCATGGCTTGCCTCTGGGGCGTGCTGATTGGTTTTCCCACCCTGCGCCTGACCGGTGACTATCTGGGTATTGCCACTCTGGGATTTGGTGAAATTGTTCTGGTCGTCTTCACCAATATGCAGATCACCGGCGGAGCCATCGGGCTGGCCGGTATCCCCCGCTATACCAACATATTTGTTGTATATCTTCTGGTGGGCATTACTGTATACTGTATGTACAGAATTCAGTACTCCCGTTTCGGACGGGCGCTGCTGGCCATTCGGGAGGATGAGATCGCCGCGGCAGCCATGGGCATAAACACAACTATTTACAAGGTGCAGGCCTTTGCCATCGGCGCTTTTTTTGCCGGCCTGGGCGGAGGGCTTTACGCGCATCTGTTGCAGTACCTCAATCCCAACGATTTTGGTTTTGCCCGTTCTTTTGAGATCCTCAACTTTGTTGTGCTGGGTGGACTGGGCAGCATTCCGGGTACCATACTGGGCACAGTTGTGCTGACCCTGGCTCCCGAGTTCTTGCGTTTCATTGCTGAATACCGGATGATGATCTACGGACTGCTGCTGGTAGTGATGATGATCTTCCGGCCCAATGGTCTGCTGGGCGGCGTGGATCTTTACCGGGCCATCAAACGCTACCGGAGCAAGCGGCTGGAAAGAGCGGCGGCCCGCGGTCTGTCGTCATCCTGAATTTTTGAGCAATGGAGAGTGAAAAAATGTCCTACTTGCTGGAACTGGACAGGGTGAGCATCAACTTCGGCGGCCTGCAGGCTGTGGACGAAGTGAGCATGCGCATTGAAGAAGGAAAAATCCGGGCTCTGATTGGTCCCAACGGGGCGGGTAAGAGCACCGTTTTCAACCTGGTTACAGGTATATACAAACCCACAGCGGGCCGGATTCTCTATCAGGGTCAGTCCATAGTGGGGCTGGGCCCCCATGCCATTACGGCGCTGGGTATAGCCCGTACGTTTCAAAACATCAGGCTTTTCGGGCGGCTGACTGTGCTGGACAATGTAAAAATAGGTTGTCATTGCCGCAGCCGCGGCGGCATGTGGGGAGCCATCCTGCGCTGGCCCGGAGTGAAGCGGGAGGAAGCAGAAATCACCGCCCGGGCGCTGGAAGCCCTGGAAATAATGGAGTTGGTGGACAAGCGGGATGAATACGCCCGGAGTCTCTCCTACGGTGAGCAGCGCCGCCTGGAGATTGCCCGGGCTCTGGCCACCCGGCCCCGCCTGTTGCTGTTGGATGAGCCGGCAGCCGGCATGAATCCGCAGGAAAAGCAGGTGCTGATGCAGATGATTCGCCGCATCCAGGATATGGGTATCACCATTTTCCTGGTGGAACATGATATGAAGTTTGTGATGAGCCTGTCGGACCGGATCACGGTGCTGGATTACGGTCGGCGGATTGCTGCCGGCACACCGGAGGAAATTCAGAGTGACCCGGCGGTGATTGCCGCCTATCTGGGCCAGGAGGTGTCGTACGGTTGATCCTGACAATCAGCGATTTGCATGTCAGTTATGGGGCCATTCGAGCGCTCAAAGGTATCAACTGTGAGGTGGCGGAGGGGGAGATTGTGGCGCTGATCGGGGCCAACGGGGCCGGCAAGAGCACCACCCTGCGTACCATATCCGGATTAATGCGGCCCCAGCAGGGAACCATTACCTGGCAGGGGCGGCCCATCAGTCGCTGTCAGCCGCACCAGATCGTAGAGCTGGGCATTTCCCAGGTCCCGGAGGGGCGCCGTGTCTTTGCCCGGATGAGCGTGCTGGAAAATCTGGAGATGGGGGCTTACAGCCGGCGCAGCCGGGCGGAGGTGCGGGCTGACATGGAAAGGGTTTTCGCCCGTTTTCCCCGCCTGGCGGAACGCCAGCACCAGCTGGCGGGGACACTGTCCGGCGGTGAGCAGCAGATGCTGGCCATCGGCCGGGCCCTCATGTCCCGACCCCGCCTGCTGCTGCTGGATGAACCGTCCATGGGCCTGGCTCCCATGCTGGTACGGGAAATATTTAACATTATTCAGGAGATTAACCGGGAAGGGACCACCATCCTGCTGGTGGAGCAAAATGCCCGTATGGCTTTAGCTGTGGCCAACCGGGCTTATGTGCTGGAAACCGGGGAAATTGTTCTGACCGGCCCTGCGTCCGAGCTGGTCAACGATCCGGCTGTGCGCAAGGCCTACCTGGGTGAAAACTAGTCTGGCTCCGGCGGGAGGTGCTGTCTGCGGCCCCGCCGGGTAGATCATATGGCCAGAGTGAAGGTGGTAACGTATATGCAGTCCTGTGATGCCGGCCGGCTGGCCGGTTATTTATTACCCGTGCTGGTTGTGCCCACGGGACTAAACATCAGGCAGGCCAGGCAACTGGCCGGCCGGAGCAAGGTGCTGGCAGTAAAGGAACAGCGTGTGCACGGACTGATTTCGCCTTTGCGACTGCACAGTTTGTCGGTTGAGCCCGGGACCGCCCTGGACGGCTTGATCTGTGGCGACTATCGCCTGGTATCGCCGGAAGTGCTGGAACAGCCTCTGGATGCCTGGCTGCTCGAGTTGATTCGCCAGCCATTGCTGGTAGGCGGGGAGGAGGAGTTGCTGGGAGCGATTTTTCTCGAACATGTGCTGCACTCTCTCTGGCAGATAATGCAGGAGCAAAGCAGTGTACTGAAGACACTCCTGGAACTGCTGGATGAGGCCATCTGCATAGTGGATTCCGGGGGCAGGGTGACGGGCTGGAACCAGGCCGCGGAAAAGATGTACAACTACAGCGCCCGGGAAATTACCGGCCAGAAGCTCAGCGATTATTTCTCCAATCTGGTGATCAGCAAGGTCATGCGCCGGGATGAGATAATTCGGGCCAATTATCACCGTCCCTGCCCCGATCGGCATGTGCTGATCAATGCCGCTCCGGTGAAAGTGGGCTCCAAAATTGTGGGAGGCATTTCGGTGGAAAAAGATATCAGCGAGACCGTTCAGCTCAGTCAGGAACTCAATTTGCGTACAGTGCGCCTGCAGGAACTGGAAGCGCGGCTTTCGCAAATCACGGTTCAGAACCAGCCCTGGCAGGATATCCGGGGTGGTCACGGCGGGCTGAAGGATGTGCTGGCCATGGCCCGGAGAATCGCCACTACGGATTCCACTGTGGTGATCAAGGGTGAACCGGGCAGCGGACGGGAACTGCTGGCCCGGACCATCCACCGGGCCAGCCGGCGCAGCCAGGCTCCTTTTGCCCGCCTGGACTGTGCCGGAGTGGGAGGAAAGCATTGGGAGGAAATGCTTTTCGGTGGGGCCAGGACACCCGGTATGCTGGACGAGCTGACGGGCGGGACGTTGTTAATCAGTTCGCTGGAGGAACTTCCGGTCGCTCAGCAGTACCAGCTGCTGCGACTGATGCGTGACGGCCGTTATATTTCAGCTTACGACGAGAAAGTGCACCGGGTGGATCTTCGCTATATTTTTTCCACGGCAGTGGATCTGGCCACACTGTACCACCGCGGGAAGCTGCGGGAGGATCTGTACCACCAGCTCAATGTGGTGGTGCTGGCCATGCCCCCTTTGCGCGAGCGCAAAGAGGACATCCCGGAGCTGTTCCAATACTTTGTGCGATATTTTGCCGGGCAGTACGGCAAGGCGATTCAGGGGTGGTATCCTCTGGTCATGTCGGCCCTGCTCAACTATGACTGGCCGGGCAATGTGCGTGAATTGCGTAGCGCCGCTGAACACATGGTACTGGTGACCACAGACAAAATCTTGCAGCCCTCCGACCTGCCTGCGTACCTTTCTCCGGCCGGGGAAATAATAGCAGTAGACGGCTCCTCGAAATTGTGGCTGGCTACCGAACAGGCCGAAAGGGATTTAATCAGCCGGGTGCTGCAGCAGACGGGCGGCAATCGCTCCCGGGCGGCCAGGGTGCTGGGGGTGCCCCGTTCTACCCTGTACTACAAGATGAAAAAGCTCAATTTGCTGTGAGGAGATCTTGACGAATAGCGCAAATTTGATTATTATTTACCGGTAATTGGCACTTTTTCAAACAAGGAAGGTGAAAAGATATGAAACTATATGATGTGATCATTATCGGCGGCGGGCCGGCCGGCCTCAGTGCCGGTATTTATGCCGCCCGGGCCAATCTGGATGCGGTGCTCATAGAGATGGGCATGACGGGGGGGCTGGCCGCCAGCACCGAGATGATTGAAAATTACCCCGGTTTTGAAAACGGTATCGGTGGCCCCGAGCTGGCCATGCAGATGGAAAAGCAGGCCCGCCGCTTTGGCCTGGAAATGATGTACGCCTATGTTTCCGGAGTGGACAAACAGGGTGACGATTTCATTGTTTCGGCTGATGAACAAAACTACAGGGCGCGAGCGGTGATCTTTGCTGCTGGTGCAAAACCCCGCTACCTGGGAGTGCCGGGTGAGAAGGAGTTTCACGGCCGTGGCGTATCCTATTGTGCTACCTGCGACGGGGCCTTCTTCCGGGAAAAGGTAGTGGCAGTGGTGGGTGGCGGTGATGCTGCGGTGGAAGAGGCGCTCTTTTTAACCAAGTTTGCCCGCCAGGTGTATGTCATTCACCGGCGCGAGCAGCTGCGGGCCACCCGGTATGTGCAGAACAAGGCCCGGGAAAACTCCAAAATTCAGTTTGTCCTAAGCAGTGTGGTCAAGCAGGTAAACGGCAATGAACTGGTACGTTCGGTGACTGTGGAGGATGTCTTAACCGGCCAGCAGCGCGAGCTTCCAGTAGATGGCGTTTTTATTTACGTGGGACACGAGCCCAGCACGGGCATGATTGCCCACCTGGTGGAAAGGGACGAACAGGGTTATGTAGTCACCGACGAGCAGATGCGCACCTCCTGTCCGGGCCTTTATGCCGCCGGTGATGTGCGGCACAAAACCCTGCGCCAGGTGGTTACGGCGGTGGCCGACGGGGCGATAGCCGCCGTGGAAGTGGAAAAATACCTCAGCCGGCGGGAACAGTGAGCCGGCAGACAACAAAAGGGTGGAACCAGCCGGGCGGGTACAGATGTGGTTGGGCCGGTAAGACCGGCTGTATTTTTTCTGTATCCGCCGGCCGGCAAAAAAAACAGCTGTATCGGCCGATACAGCGGAGAAAGGGAGAGGAGATTAGGTTGTTTGCCAAGCTTGTTGCTTTTATTGTAGCGGCAGCTGGCCGGAGGGAAAAGTGTTTGGCGGCAAGTGGTTAATATTCATTTGTCAGCGGTAAACGGTAGATGGGTGGTGTTCCGGTGAACCATTTACCGGCATATTAGGCACTGCGGAGTCAAAAATAAACCATCGGGGTGATTTATTATTCTTAATATAAAGAATATTTAGATAAGTAAACAATAAATTTACACGACAGACCGGGGCGGGGAGGGCTATAATAAAATTATGAGGGATGGCGGAAATACTGCCCGGCTTTAAACAATCAAATAGCCAGATAAAGGGGGAGCATGATGGACAGTCTGGAAAACTTGCTGGCCGGTCTGGAAAAGAGGCAGGTCCGAGCGCTGGCCAGGGCCATTTCCCATATTGAAGATGACGGTTGGTTCAGGGAAGGTCTGATCTCCTACTGTTACGCCCGGGGAGGTAGAGCGCATGTGCTGGGTGTAACGGGAGCACCCGGCGCCGGCAAGAGTTCCCTGGTGGACAGGATGGTGGCCTTGCTGCGGCGGCAGGGTAAGACGGTGGGGGTGGTGGCCGTGGATCCATCCAGCCCATTCTCGGGTGGAGCACTGCTGGGGGACCGGATTCGCATGCAGGATCATGCTACAGATAAAGGGGTCTTTATCCGCAGCATGGGCACGCGGGGCAGTCTGGGCGGACTGGCCTATGCTACCAAGGACGTGGTAAAAATTATGGATGCCTACGGTTTTGATGTGATTATTGTGGAAACCGTGGGAGTGGGGCAGGCGGAGCTGGATATCATGCATGTGGCCGATACTACGCTGGTGGTGCTTACTCCCGGGGCCGGTGATGCCATACAGACCATCAAGGCGGGAATTATGGAAATTGCCGATATCTTTGTGGTAAACAAGGCTGATCTGCCGGGAGCGGAAAAGGTGGTCAGCGAGATTGAGATGATGCTGGACATGAAATGCGAGCATAGCGCGTACCGCCCGCCTGTGGTTCTGGTCAGCGCTCTGGAAGCAAGGGGCGTGGAACAGCTGTGGCAGGCTGTGGAAAAGCATCTGGCGTACATGCAGGAGAGCGGCGTCCTGACAGCCAGGCGGGAGCAGAGGAGTGTCCGCGAGACCCTGGCTCTGGTCGATTACTTCTGGCACCGGCTGGTGGAAAACCAGTATCTCGGTCTGGCCAGCGTGAGCGGGCTGCTGGATCAGGTGAAAACCAGGCAGAAAGATCCTTACAGTGCCGCCCGCCAAATTCTTTCCCTGATTTTTAGCAGCCAGCAGGGCCGGGCAGACTGCGGAGCGGACCAGGTTGCCAAGAACCGTGAACTAAGTTAAAATATCAGGTAATATTAACCAATGGCGGGAGTGATGTTATGAAAATTACATTTCTGGGTCATGCCGGGTTTTATCTGACCGGATCCAGCAAGGTGCTGATCGACCCGTTCCTTACCGGAAATCCCCTGGCCAAACACAAACCGGAGGATTTGCAGCCCGATCTGATCCTGCTCAGCCACGGTCATGGCGATCACCTGGGTGACGCCGAGAGTATCGCCCAGAGCAGCGGTGCACTGGTGGTGGGGGTGTATGAAATGGCCTGCTACCTGGGAGCACGGGGACTCAAAACGCATGGTATGCACATTGGTGGCAGCCGCTCGTTTGATGGGGTGACGGTCAAGCTCACACCGGCCTGGCATGGCAGCAGTGTGCCGGGGCAGGACGGTGCAAGCCTGTATCTGGGGACACCGGCTGGTTTTATTGTGCAGATGGATGGAAAGACTGTATATCACGCCGGCGATACGGGACTATTCGGCGACATGGCCCTGCTGGGCCGCCGGCACAGCATTGATGTCGCTCTGCTACCCATAGGGGACAATTACACCATGGGCCCGGATGATGCTCTGGAGGCCGTTGAACTGCTCAGGCCGCGCCTGGTTATTCCCATGCACTACAACACCTTCCCCCTTATCGAGCAGGACGCCCATGCCTTTGCCGCCAGGGTAACCGGGCAGACCGGTGTGGCTGTGCAGGTACTGGCTCCCGGTGCCAGCGTGGAAATCTAGTTTTTACAGCAGCGGCCGGTAGCAACCGGCCGGTGTGTTCCGGACAGCCTGACCGCTGGCCGGGATGGAGGGAGTAAACATGACCGATCAACAGGATATCCGGGAAAAGGGCGAAATACTTCTGCAGCAGGTCTACGCCGCGCTGGACCTGCTGGGCAATGAGAAACTGGTGGATGCCAGCTGCCGGGCCTATCTGCACGGCCAGGTGTATGGTCTGGCCACCGCCCTGCGTATTTTTTTCCCCGGCCCCGGTAACCTGGGCGAGCAAGCCGCTCTGGCTCTGCGCCCGGTACTGACCGAACATAAATGCCAGTGTGACGGAGAGGATGACTAGACCACCATACCGAAAGCCCGGCGCTCCAGGACCAGTCCCCGCTGTGTACGGGTAAAAAAGGCCGTATGAAGATAGACAGCCGGGTGGGGAATGCCGGCCAATTCGGACGGGTCGGCGGGTAGCCCGTTCAGGTACAGGAAGGTGGCACAGCCTTCTGCGGGAGCCAGGTTCTGCAGTCTGGCTGTCGGGCCGTCCGCCGCAGCAATAAAATATACCCTGTGGTAGGGGAAATCATTCTGCGGCTCGGCCAGGCTAATAACGAAGCCCTCCCGGTCGGGAATCAGTTGGCGGGGTTTTAACCCGCGGCTTTGCAGATGAGATACTACGGGTAGCAGATGGCTCAAAAGCAACAGTGAGCGATTGCTGCTCAGCAGTTCGGCCAGTTCATTGACCGGCGGCAGCGCGGGGTGTAGCTGCCGGATGTGGAAACCCAGTTCGCTGGTGAGCACGGCGGCTTCTCCGGGGTAATAACGGCCGCTCAAATCAGCAAAAACGGTATCCTCCTGGGCCTTGTACCACCAGTAGGCCAGCAGGGGGATATTTTTTATGTCGTCCCGGCAGTCCCGGCCGAAAGCGTCGGCCAGGCTGGTTTCCTTCAGCCTGTCTACGGCCTGCTGGAAAAAAGTTGGAGACATGATTTCTTCCAGAGTGGTCAGGGCGCTCCGGGTTGTCTGCAAGTCGGCCTGGAACCGGAGCCGGAAAAACTCTTTCAGCAACGTTTCCCACCTCTAATTTAATTCTAACATGCGTGTCAAATTATCGGGGCAATTCATATTTTAAAATAGAACGTTCCCGGGAAACGTTTCAAGTCTGTTATTTTGAAGGGAGGAAGCAGCAGTGAGTGATACCCTGGCTGCCAAATTGAAGGATTGTGGTCACGTGCCGTTCTTGCTCTGCGTCTTGTTTTTCTTCTTCGCCGTAGCCCTATTCGCTTGCGGGTGGATTTCGGGCTGCGTGGCCGGGGCCATTATTTTCCTGGGTCTGGCTATTTGCTGCTGTGCAGCCTGCTAAAAAAATATTTCATGGAGGCCGGGAGAGGGCTACACCTTTCGTGTAGCCCTTTACTCCAAATTGGTTGTAAGTGGTGAATTTGCCGGGGGCTGGAGACAAATTTGCCGGCAAAGGATGTGGTCGAAAATGGTTAATCATCAGCCGGACAGGCAACTGGACGATGTTTTGGCCAGGATGCTGCGCCGGGTGGAAGAAATCCGGCAGGAAAGAGAGATGAACCTGCAGCAGACCAGAGAGGCTGTGCAGGTGCTGGGGCGGATGTCCGGAGTGCTGGCCGAGCTGGAAAATCAGAAAAAGCAGGAAGCCATGCTGGCCCGGCAGCTGGATCAGGTGGCCCAGCGTCTGGCCAGAAGTTCCGGAGCATGGAGCGACCGGCCCAGAAGCAGCGTAAACCTGAAACAAATTATTGGCGGGATTAAGGCTACCGGGCAGATCATTGAAACGGTTGCCGGAAGCTTTCAGAATATGATTGACAGCGTGAGCAACATTGTCACCAGCATGGGCATGGGTACGGGTGACCGGGCGGTGCGGGGCGCGGAAGTCAAAAAATCCAGCCTGGACCTGGGCGGTATTATCAATACCATGCAGGGCCTGGTACAGTCACTGGCGGCCAACCAGCCCGGGGGCGGCCCGGCCCAGGAGGAAAAGCCAACAGCGTATGGAACAGTGAAGGGTGATGAGAGCAGTGCGGCGCCTGTGGTCAAAGCCGTGCCGGTAACCAGTGAAGAGGCCTGATGGCCATAAAAAATCAGGGCCCAGTGCAAGCCCTGATTTTCATTTTTACCTGCGCTGTATTTGACCGGCCAGCATCTGGTTGATGGTGCCCACCATCTGCTCCAGGGCGGCGACCTGCTCGGGGGGCAGGGAGTTTTTGAGCAGGGCGAAGGTGGTATTGATTAACTGGCTCAAGGTGGCCGGGTCGTATTTTTTAATCATTTCGGAGAGAACGGCTGGATCAAAGTTCTGGGCCATACTCTGCAGGGGTTGTGGCAAATTATGCACATCAATAGGTAGTTTTTCCAATTAATTCGCCTCCTGTGCAGTTTTGTATTTAAATTATGCACTACCTGTATTTTTGTGTACTATTTGTTTTATTAATTCAATAAAAATTTAGGGGGTGATAAAAATGGAATATCAGGAAAGTATCAGCCGTCTGGCTGCCGAAATAGAAAAGATACAACAGGAAGGTAAAAGAACACACGAGCATAACCAGAAACTGCTGGCCGCTCTGGAACGCCTTACAGCGGACATGGAAGTGCTGGCCCGGAAAAAAGAACAGGAAAAGGAGCTGATGGACAAACTGAACCAGGTCAGCGCCGCTTTGAGCAACCTGCTGGAAAACGAACACAGTTTGTCTCCAGCCGGTTGGGAAGAAAATTTGCGCCGCATTACACGTCAGATTGCCCTGGTGGGGCAGATTATCAGCCTGGTGGCCGGCAGCGTCCAGATGGCCCTGGACACAAAAAACAAGAACCAATCCGGGGCAGAATAAAGTTTAGTCTCGCTCCGGGGGAGGAAAAACAGATCCGTGACAGAATTTATGATCTACATGCCGGAGGTAGGAGTGAGATTGTTTGCTGGAGCAATATGTGGCGCTGGATGTGGAGACGACGGGAACCAATCCCCAGTCGGACAGTTTGATTGAAATTGCCCTGTTGCGGGTGGAAAAGGGACAGGTTGTGGCTACCTATCAGTCCCTGGTCAATCCCCGCTGTCGCCTGCCGCTGAAAATTAAACACCTGACCGGTATTAGCGATGAGATGTTACAAAACGCACCACTTATTGAGCAAATTTTGCCGGAAATAACCGATTTTATAGGAAATCAGCCGCTGGTGGGGCACAGCGTGCTTTTTGATAAAAGTTTTCTGGAAAATGCCCTGGGCCATGCGCTGGGTAATACATTGTATGATACCTGTGAACTGGCCCGCTTTTTGCTGCCCGGGGCGACCAGTTACCGGCTGGCGGATCTGTGTCAGATGCTGGACATGCCGGTGTTGGGTGCGCACCGGGCGGCAGCCGATGCCCGGGCGGCGGTGTATTTATGTGAGCACCTGGTGCGGCAGGCCGGGCAATTGCCCGGCGCGGCGCTTAAGGAGCTGGCCCGGTTGCTGGACAGGGCCGGTTCGGCCTGGGCTCCTTTGCTCCTCTCTCTTCTGCCCCGGGCGGCGGACGGCCCTTTGCTGGCCGGCCCGGAAGTGGTCAGCCGGCGCCCGTACAGGGCCGGCGAGGACGAGATGCTGGATTTGGTAGAAATTACCGCTGCTTTTTCACCCCGGGGTGTACTGGCGCGCCGGGTGGCCCAATTTGAATTCCGGCCCCAGCAGCAGCACATGGCCGCCTGTGTGGCCCGGGCTTTTAATGAAAAAACCATCCTGTTGCAAGAGGCGGGCACCGGTACGGGCAAATCCATGGCTTACCTTTTGCCGGCGCTGTACTGGCTGTCTCGCAACAACAGCCGGGTGGTGGTAGCCACCCGCACTTTGAACCTGCAGGAGCAGCTGTGGGACAAAGATGTTCCCGCCCTGCTGCAGGCGCTGGAAATGGATGTGCCTGTGGCGCTGGCCAAGGGCAGACAGAACTACGTTTGTTTGCGTCGCTGGCGGGCGGTACTGCAGGAAAACAACCTGCTGCCCGAGGAGGCGGCCTTTTATGCCCGGGTGCTGGTCTGGCTGCTGGAAAGCCGCACGGGAGATCGCTCCGAGCTGAACCTGAACTGGCAGGAGGCGGAATTCTGGGGGCAGATCTGTGCCGAGAGCGATTCTTGTGCCGGAAGCCGGTGCGCTTATTTTAATGAAAATTGCTATGTCATGCAGGCCAGGCGTGCGCTGGAGGCCGCGGGGTTGATCATTACCAACCATGCGCTGTTGTTTGCCGATCTGGCCGCCGAGTTTAAAATCCTGCCCGCTTACGGGCCTCTGATCATTGACGAGGCCCACCACCTGGAAGATGCGGCCACGGAACAGCTTTCCCGGCAAATTAGCTATCGCGGTTTTGGACGCTGGCAGGTGGTGCTGGCCAGATTGCTCGGCCATTTCGGCAAAATGGTGCCACCCCGGGAACAGCAAAAGTGGTTGCAGCTAAACCACAAACTGAACGAAAACAGAAACCGGCTGCGGGAGTACGGGGAGAGCTTTTTCCGTGCCCTGGTGCACAGCTGCCGGCGTTACGCCCGGTCACAGGAAGGTCGTCTGGTGTTGCGCCTGACTCCCGAGATCATGCATGAAATTCCCGGCTTGCCTCTGGCCGATTTCAGCAACCTGCTTTTCGTCTTGCGATCCATCGAGGAGGCTGGCCGGGAGCTGGAGCGGCTTTTGCTGGAATTGAGCGAAATTGATGAAGCCTGGGAAAAGCACTATCTGGAATGGCAACGCTTGCTGGCGGATCTATCGGCTCTGTCAGCCGATCTGGAGTTCATCTTCGGCTGCACCTCGGAAGAATATGTGTACTGGGTGGAGTGCGGCGGCGATGCAGAAAAAATGTTCTGTGTGCTGCAGGCAGCTCCGGTTTTTGTGGGCCACCAGATCCACCAGTACCTGTTTGCTGCCGGCAGGGCCGTGGTGTTGACGTCGGCTACTCTGACGGTGGGAGGTTCGTTTGAGTATTTCAAGAGCCGGGTGGGTCTGGACCGGGTGGAGCAGGGCCGCCTTGCTCAGTATACCGTTCCGTCCCCTTTTCACTATCCCGAGCAGGCGCGGATTTACATAGTCAGCGATCTGGCCCAGCAGGGCGAGCAGGTACAGGAGAGCTATCTGGATCAGCTGACCCGTTCTTTGCAGGAAATTATCGCTGTCACCCGGGGTCGCACCCTGGTACTCTTTACCTCTCATCGCGCTCTGAAAGAGGTGTACTGGCGCCTCCTGCCCCGTCTGGAAGAGCAGGATATCTACCTGCTGGGTCACAACATCGACGGCGGGCGAACCAGGCTGCTGGAGGAATTCCGGCGCAACAGCCGCAGTGTGCTGTTGGGCAGCGCCAGCTTTTGGGAAGGGGTGGATCTGCCCGGCGATACTTTGCGCTGTGTGGTTATTGTTAAGCTGCCTTTCTGGCCGCCAGGTATGCCCATTATCAAGGCCCGGATGGAGGAGCTGGAGGGGCGGGGGGTATCCAGTTTTTACAATTTCAGCCTGCCGCAGGCCATCATTCGTTTTAAGCAGGGTTTTGGTCGCCTGATTCGCACGGCGCGGGACCGGGGGGCGGTGGTGATCCTGGATGGTCGCCTGGTGGAAAAAAGATATGGTCGCCTTTTTTTGCAATCCCTGCCGCTGCAGGATTATTACCACAATACGACTGCCGCAGTGTGCCGGGACATGAAGGCCTGGCTACAAAAATAAACACTTCTCACACGGGCGCAATCATGCTAAAATAATCTGTGCATTGGATGCTGATATGACTGTAGGGCAGGAGGTTGCATATGAAAGGGGAAAAATTCCCCATTGCCCTGGCCGGGGTTCCCTACCTGGCTGTACTGGGCCTGTTCACTGTGGGAGCGTATTTTCTGTATAAACCACTGGCGGCTCTTTTTGGTTTGCTGTTTCTTTTTTGTGCCTTTTTTTTCCGCAATCCGCCCCGCCGTATTCCCGGTGACGAGGGGATTATCCTTTCCCCGGCCGACGGGGTGGTCCTGAGCGTTGATGACCTGACCGAAGAAATGTTTATTGGTGGTCCGGCCCGGCGGGTGAGTATCTTCCTGTCCATTTTCAACGTGCATGTCAACCGTTCCCCTCTGGACGGTGAGGTCAAATACCTGCACTACCGGCCGGGCAAGTTTTTGCCGGCGTTTAAGAGCCATGCTTCTGAACTTAATGAAAAAAATTTCATAGGCATAGAAGCGCCGCACCTGCGGGTTCTGGTCACCCAGGTCACCGGTTTTATCGCCCGGCGGATTGTATGTTATGTGCGCTGCGGGGATGTTTTGCGACGGGGACAACTGTTCGGTCTGATCAAGTTCGGATCGTGCACCGAGCTGTATGTGCCCCGGCATGTGGAAGTGTGTGTGCGGCCGGGGGACAAGGTCAAGGGTGGCGAAACAGTGATCGGGAGGTTTACTGCATGACCAAAAAGATTATAGCCAGCGCCATAACCAGTGCCAATCTGCTGGCCGGTGTGCTGGCGCTGGTTAATATCCTGGGCAGTAGCCCCCGCTATCAACTGAGCGCCTTTATGATCCTGCTGGCGGCTGTGCTGGACGGGCTGGATGGCCGGGTGGCCAGGCGCCTGGGCATTGCCTCGGAGTTTGGCAAAGAGTTGGATTCGCTGGCCGACCTGGTTTCTTTCGGAGTTGCTCCGGCCATGCTGTTCTACGGGCTGGGGCTGGGTGAACTGGGCTGGCCCGGCCTCCTGGGGGTCTTGCTGTTTGTCCTGTGCGGGGCCCTGCGCCTGGCCCGGTTTAATGTGTTAAATATTAAAACTTATTTTCTGGGCGTACCTATTACCATTGCCGGTTCTCTGGCAGCTCTGCTGGCCCTGATCAGTTTGTCTCCCTATGTTACCCTGCATCTCAATATGATGCTGGCCTTTCTGCTGTTGCTTTCCTGGCTGATGGTGAGTAAAATAAAAATACCGAAATTTTAAATTTGTCTTCGCCCCAGGCACACTTTGTTTCCCTCCTGAATAGAATAAAGGGGAGAGCACTGTGTGGGGGTGAATGGACTTGCGGGTCTACTTTTTCCGTTTACCGTCTTTTCTCAGGGCATTGTTCCTGAAAGTGTGGAAATAAAAAATGCATAATTCCCGGAGCAGGGAGTGCGCTAAAGCACTCCCTTTTTACATTTTTCGATGATACTGGACAGATCTTTTTCTGCTAATAAAAAGGATAATTATTCTGCTTGTAGAAATGAATTAGCTATTGGCGAAATAGAATGAAGGACGAGGTGTGCTTTCGATGTCAACGGCAGAAAATTTGACCGCGAACTGGCCGGAGAGACGGCGATTTGTGTCCCGGCTCAGGGAAGCCAGCGGGCAGGCCGTGGAGAAGTGTTATCAGTGCGGCAAGTGTACGGCCGGATGTCCCATTGCCCCCTTCATGGACATTGTGCCCAACCGGGTCATGCGCCTGGTGCAGCTGGGGCAGGAAGAAGAACTCTTAAGGGCCCAGTCCATCTGGCTCTGTGCCTTTTGTTCTACCTGCAGTGTGCGCTGCCCGCGTCAGATTGAGGTGGCCAGGGTTATGGACACCCTGCGCATCATGGCCGGTCAGAGGGGTATTCAGCCGCCGGGCCGGGCCAGAAGGGTGTCGCTTTTCTACCGCAATTTTCTGGCCTCGGTGGAGTCCAACGGACGCCTTTTTGAATTCGGAGCCATGCTGGGCTACAATCTGCGCAGCGGGCATCCTTTTCAGCAACTGGATGCCGGACTGGCCATGCTTAAAAGGGGCAAGCTGAAGTTTTTGCCGGAACGGCCAGCCGGACAGAAAGAGATAAAAAAAATATTTGCCAGAATACGTGAGTTGGAGGGGAAAGATTAATGCGCTGGGTTTACTATCCTGGTTGCTGCTATCATACCAGCGCCCGGGAATATGATCAGTCCACCAGGGTATTATGCCAGAAACTGGGTATAGAACTGGTGGATGTGCCGGACTGGAACTGTTGCGGTTCCACGGCGGCACACGGAACCAGCCATCTGCTGGCCCTTTCTCTGGCTGCCCGCAATTTAGTAAAGGCAGCCGGGATTGGTCGTGAGGTGATGACTTCCTGTGCCGCCTGCTACCAGCGTTTGGCCTGGGCCAACTACGAGTTAAACCGGGATGTCGCTCTGCGCCGGCAGGTGGAGGATGTGTTGGAAAACCCGGTGCCGGAAGAGATGCGGGTGCTGAGCAGTCTGGACATGATGCTGGAATACGGTACCGGGCAACTGGCCGAACGGGTGGTTAAACCCCTTGCGGGCATCAGGGCGGCCGCGTATTATGGTTGTCTGCTGGTCAAGCCCCACCAAATCGGCACCGACGATCCGGAAAATCCGGGCAAGATGGACCGGTTGCTGCAGGCGGTGGGCGCCAGTACGGTGGAATGGCCGTTCAAGACCGAATGCTGTGGTGCCTCCCTGGCGGTTACCAATGAGGACATCGTGGTGTCCCTGACGGCAAGAATTATCGGCAGTGCCGTGGAGGCGGGGGCCAACTGTATTGTTACCGCCTGTCCGCTCTGTCACTTCAACCTGGATTACCGCCAGGCCCAGATTGCCGCCCGGCTGGGCAAGAGCTACCGCATTCCGGTGTTTTATTTCACCCAGCTTCTGGGACTGGCGGTCGGTCTGCCGGCTCCGGCCGTCAGCACCCACACTCATTTTGTGGATACGGCGGACCTGCTGGCGGCTGTATAGGGAGGGACGGCGAGATGCGTAAAATTGGTGTATTTGTGTGCTGGTGCGGCTCCAACATCGGCGGGGTGGTTGATGTCCCGCAAGTGGTGGAAGCGGCCCGGGCCATGCCGGGTGTGGCCTGGGCGGTCGACTACAAGTATATGTGTTCCGAGCCGGGCCAGGAGCTGATTATCCAGGCGGTTAAGGAGCATGGATTGCAGAAAGTGGTGGTAGCTTCCTGCTCCCCCCGGCTGCACGAGGCTACCTTCCGCAAGACCCTGCAGCGGGCCGGTCTCAATCCCTATCTGCTGGAAATGGCCAACATCCGGGAACATTGCTCCTGGGTGCACCAGCATGATCGAGCGGCGGCTACGACCAAGGCCATTGAGCTGGTCCGGCGGGCCGTGGCCAAGGCGGCCCGCCTCACCCCGCTGCAGGAGGGAACCATTCCGGTGACCAGGCGGGCCCTGGTGATCGGGGGCGGCATCGCCGGTCTGCAGGCGGCCCTGGATATTGCCGATGCCGGCTTTGAGGTGGTGCTGGTGGAAAGGGAACCTTCCCTGGGCGGGAAGATGGCCATGCTGGATAAAACCTTCCCTACCCTGGACTGTTCGGCCTGTATCAGCACGCCCAAGATGGCCCAGGCCGCCCAGCATCCCCGGATCAAGGTTTTCACCTATGCCGAGGTTGTGGACGTGCAAGGGTATGTGGGCAATTTCCAGGTGGCCGTCAAACAAAAACCCCGTTTTGTTGACCACGGCAAGTGCACCGGCTGCGGGATGTGCTGGGAAAAGTGTCCTACCCGGGTGCCCTCGGAATATGATCTGGGTTTGGGACAGCGCAAGGCTATCTATCTGAGTTTTCCCCAGGCCGTTCCCAACAAGCCGGTGATCGACAGCCAGAGCTGTCGTTTCCTCACCAGTGGCAAGTGCGGAGTGTGCCGGAAGGTATGCCCCACCGGAGCGATTGATTTTGAACAAAAAGAAGAAATGCACCGGCTGGATGTGGGAGCCATTGTCATGGCTACCGGCTATGATCTATTTCCCTGGGCGGAACATTACAGCGAGTATGGAGCGGGGGCATATCCGGACGTGATTACCGGTTTGCATTTTGAGCGTCTGGTCAACGCCGCCGGTCCTACCGGGGGCAAGATTGTCCGCCCGTCCGATGGCCGGGAGCCGCGCAGCGTGGTTTTTGTCAAATGCGTGGGATCGCGGGATGAAGCAAAAGGCAAGTCGTATTGTTCCCGGGCCTGCTGTATGTACACGGCCAAACACGCTCACCAGGTGCTGGAAAAAATCCCTGGAGCACAGGTCTACATTTTCTATATGGATGTGCGCACGGCCGGGAAAAACTACGAGGAGTTTTATAACCAGGTGCAGAGCGAGGGAGCGCAGTACATTCGCGGCCGGGTTTCCAAAATATATCAGCAGGACGACCAGCTGGTGGTATTGGGGGCGGATACACTGGCCGGCCGGCCGGTGCAGATAACCGCCGATCTGGTGGTTCTGGCCACCGCCATGCAGCCGGCGGCCGGTTCCGGCAGCCTGGCCCAGCTGGTGGGTTTCACCTGCGACCGTGACGGCTTCTTCCTGGAAGCCCACCCTAAACTGCGTCCGGTGGAGACCAGCACGGCCGGCGTGTTCCTGGCCGGAACCTGCCAGGGCCCCAAAGATATTCCGGATACGGTTTCCCAGGCCGGTGCCGCGGCCGCCAAAGCCATTGCCCTGCTGGCCCGGGATGAGCTGGTGGCCGAGCCCATGGTTTCCCGGGTGGAGGAAAGTATGTGCTCGGGATGTCTGGAATGTGTATCTGTCTGTCCGTACCGGGCTATTGAAGGCATCACTGTTCAAGAACGCAGCCACGGCCGGGAAGTGACCCGCCGGGTGGCGCGGGTGAATACCGGGCTTTGCCAGGGTTGCGGCGCCTGCAATGTGGCCTGCCGGGCCGGTGCGGTAAACACACTGGGTTACAATGATGAACAATTGCTGGCGGAGGTGGACGCCCTGTGTCAATAGAAACGGATCGAGTACAGAGCTCAGCACAGCAACCGGCCGGTGAGTGGCAGCCCAGGATTATCGGCTTTTGCTGCAACTGGTGCAGCTATGCGGGAGCCGACCTGGCCGGGGTGAGCCGCATGCCCTATCCGGCCAACATCCGCATTATTCGTGTGCCCTGCTCCAGCCGGGTCAATCCGTTGCTGGCTCTGCGGGCGCTGCAGAAAGGTGCCGATGCCGTACTGGTCAGTGGCTGACATCCGGGTGACTGCCACTATGTTAGTGGCAATTACTATACCCGGCGGCGTTTTCAGATCTTTCGCCGCCTCCTGGATTTTACCGGGATAGATTCCCGCCGGCTCACCGTGCGCTGGATCAGCGGGGCCGAGGGGGCCAAATTTGCCGCTACAGTGCGGGAACTGGTGGAAAAAACGCTGGAACTGGGGCCCAATCAGAAAATGAGGGATGAAAACCTATGAAGGATATAATTGAGGCAATGCGCCGCAAGGCGGCCCAGCTTTTATCTGACGGAACCGTGCACCTGGTGATCGGTTATGGTCAGGGCAGCATGGCCGGCGTCAGCCGGCCGGTATTCATCTCCAGGCCGGAGGAGGCTGAACAGCTCACCTTTGACCCATTTTGCGCTCCCAGCCTGGTCAAATATTTGACCGATTATGCCAGTGCTCCCGGCCGGGTAGCCATCTGTGTAAAAGGTTGTGACATGAGGGGCATCAACCGTTTGATCACAGACGGCCTGGTGGCCAGGGAAAATCTATATTTGCTGGGAATCAGCTGCCAGGGACTACTGGATCCGGCACTGGTTGAACAGGTGCCCGGGGATGCCCGGATCAAGGACATCGAAGTAACTGCCGGGGCTGTAATGCTGCATCTGGCAGGCGGTGAGAAACTCCGCTTGGAGCTGCCCGGCAGCTGGCGGGAAAAATGCCTCCGCTGTGCCGGGCCGCTGCCGGAAGGCTGTGACTGTCTGATCGGTGAAAGCAGTGTGGTGCCTTTGGCCGCCGATAATTTTGCCGACCTGGCGGAGCTGGAGAGCATGAGCCTGGCCGAGCGGGGCGCCTACTGGGATGCCTATTTTGCCCGCTGCCTGCGCTGCTATGCCTGTCGCCAGGTCTGTCCGGCCTGCACCTGCCGCAGCTGCGTATTTGATCGCCAGAGTCCGCCCTGGGTGAGCAAAAAGGCCAGCCTGGGTGAGAACACGGTTTTTCATCTGACCCGGGCCTTCCATGTGGCCGGGCGCTGCGTAGACTGTGGTGCCTGCCAGCAGGTTTGTCCGGTGGGTATACCGGTGCATTTGCTGAATCGCAAAATGATCAAGGACATGAGCGAACTCTACCATATTCCAGTCAACCAGCTGGTAGCTGGCGGCTCCGGGGCGCTGGGCAGCTTTGACCGGAGTGATCCGGAAGAATTCATGTAGAAAGGGGCCTTACAGGGTGAACAAGTACTTTCTGGCCAAAGAAAATTTGCCCCGGCTCTGGGAAATGATCATGGCCGGCAGCTGTCTGGTGGCCCCGCGGCAAACATCTGACCGCAGGTACCTGTTTGTGCCTGTGCAGTCGGTTTCTGAAGTGGCTGCGGAATACACCAGCAGCCACCTGCCGCCTAAAAATTATTTATTCCCCCAAACCCAGGCCATGTTCTTGTTCCAGCAGGGGAAAGGGGAACTGCAGGTGGCACCGGCCGGTGCGGGTGGCCGGACTGTGCTCTGGGGAGTGCGTCCCTGTGACCTGCAGGCGATCAAAGCACTGGATCCGGTTTTTTCCGGCGATTATCCCGATCCTCTTTACCAGCAGCAGCGCCAGAGCACATTGCTGGTGGGCCAGGCCTGTGACAGGCCCGACGCCCGCTGTTTTTGCACCACTTACGGCTTTGGCCCGGACAGCCTGGAGGGGGCTGACATCATGCTGTACCCCTGTGCGGATGGTTTCCTGCTGTCCACCGGTTCGGAGCGGGGGGAAGAGGCGCTGGCCGGTTGGCGGACCCTGCTGCAGCCCGTCCGGCCGGAACAGGAACAGGAGAGTGGGAGAATACTGGCTGATGCCCGGCGGGCGGTCAAGAAGCTGGACCTGGACGGTGTCAAGGAATGGCTGGACAACAACTTCCAGTGGCCGTACTGGCAGGAACTGGCCCGCCGTTGTCTGGGATGCGGCATTTGCACCTATGTGTGCCCCACCTGTCACTGCTTTGATATTTTTGACCACTGCCGCAATCAGGCGGAAGGGGTACGTTACCGGGGCTGGGACAGCTGCATGTTTGCCGACTTCACCCTGATGGCCGGCGGGCACAATCCGCGGCCCGACCGGGCCTCCCGGCTGCGCAACCGCTTTATGCACAAGCTGAAATATCATCTGGACCGGTACCATCTGGCCGGATGTACCGGCTGTGGGCGCTGTGTACGGCTGTGTCCGGTGAATATTGATATCCGGGAAATCATTTGCACCATAAAGGAGGTGGCCGCACGTGAGTAACTGCCGCTGCGGGGCTCCTCTGGTGCCGGCGCTGGCTACCATTCAGGACATTATTGATGAAACGCCCGATGTCAAAACTTTTCGCCTGGTTTTCCAGGATCCGGCGGTGCAGGAGTCTTTTCGGCAAAAACCCGGTCAGGTGGCCCAAATATCGGTATTCGGTGTGGGCGAGGCCACCATATCCATCACTTCTTCCCCTACCAGGCGCGGCTTCCTGGAGTTCAGTATCAAAAAAGTGGGCCGTCTGACCGGTGTGTTGCATGAACTGGAACCGGGTTGTCAGGTGGGCATCCGGGGACCCTATGGCAATCACTTTCCCTATGAGCAAATGCAGGGGAAGGATCTGCTGTTTATCGGAGGCGGTATCGGTCTGGCGCCGTTGCGTTCGCTGATTGACTACGTCCTGGCTCCCGAAAACCGGTCGCAATACGGTAGTGTGGACATTATCTATGGTGCCCGTTCAGCTGACGACCTGTGCTTTAAGCACGATCTCTTCCAGAACTGGCCACAGCAGCCCGGCACGCGGGTGTTTACCACTATCGACCGGGCTCAGGAAGGCTGGACGGGTCATGTGGGGTTTGTTCCCGCCTACCTGGAGGAACTGTCCCCCTCTCCGGACAACCGGGTGGCCATCACCTGTGGTCCGCCCATCATGATCAAGTTTGTTCTGGCTGGTCTTTTGAAGCTGGGCTTTACTCCCCGGCAGGTGGTGACCACGCTGGAAATGAAGATGAAGTGCGGCATTGGCAAGTGCGGCCGCTGTAATATCGGCAGCAAATTTGTGTGTCTGGACGGACCGGTCTTTACCCTGGAACAGTTGCAGGAACTACCGCCTGAATTTTGATATTTGGCTAAAAACAAGTAACCTGCCGTGGGAGAACAGCAAGCCGCGGCGGGTGTTTTGCTCTTATTTGATGATAATTCTTCCTTTATAACTTTTCTTTCCGCACCTGAACCTGCTTGCCCCACAGGATGCTGATCACCCGGCCGGTGGTTTCCGGGTCGCCGCTGGTGAAAAACAGCTCTGTTCCTGTGGTAGCAGTGGTGCGCTGCAGGTCGTGCTGCTGCAGCACTCTTTGCACCTGGCGGGCGACGGCCTGGCCGGTGTCAATCAGCCTGACCCCGGGCCCACAGATCTCCTGCACCGCTTCCCGTAAAAAAGGATAATGTGTGCAGCCCAGGACGATGGTGTTCACTCCAGCGCTGAGCATGGGGGTCAGGTATTGCTGCAGGAGCAGGCGGGTGGCCGGGGCACCGGCCTGGCCGCTTTCCACCGCTTCCACCAGGCCCGGGCAGGGCTGGGTGTAGACGGTGACGCCGTTGCTGTACTTTTCCAGCAGGGAGTGGAAGCGGTCGCCGTTGATGGTTACGCCGGTGGCCAGCACGCCGATTTTCCCATTCCGGGTGGCCAGGCTGGCCGGTTTAATAGCCGGTTCCATGCCCACAATGGGGACAGTGAACTGCTGGCGCAACAGATCCAGGCCGGCAATGGAGGCGGTGTTGCAAGCCACCACAATTATTTTGGCCCCCCGGGACAGTAGAAAGCGGCAGATGGCTGTGGAACGGGCATTGATCTCCCCGGGAGTTCTGGTGCCGTACGGGCAATAAGCGGAATCGGCAAAATAGATGATATCTTCGGCCGGCAGCAGGCGGCGGATCTCTCCTGTCACCGAGAGCCCCCCTACCCCCGAGTCAAAAATGCCTATGGGACGCTGTCTGGTCAACCTCCAACACCTCGTGTCTATTTCCGCCGCTGGTAGCGGGTGAATAAACCTGATAGAATAACAGCAGTAACCACTCCCAGGAACATGCCCAGCGTATCATTGAACTGCAGGACCACCGACCAGTAGTAATAGACGGTCACGGCTGCCGTGGTGGTGAGAAACATACTGACAGTACCGGAGCGCATGAAAATATCCTCGTGGCAGAACTGGTGGGATGACTGCCCGATCAGTGGCGCAGTGTGGCCACCAGCCGCTGGGGCTTAAGCAGCAAATCCAGGGCGTGATGGATGCTCTTGACCACAATGTCGGCATTTTGTAATGATTTCACACTGGCTCCCTCGTCCTCCAGTACCAGTATACCCAGGGCGGCACTTTCCAGCATCAGGTGATCGTTGTAACCGTTGCCCACAGCCGCCACTGCCTGCTGTCCCAGGCTGGCGACGTATTCCTGCTTGATCCGGGCCCCATCCCCGGGAGGCAGAATGGTAATTTGGCCCTGGATGTTCCGGCACTCCGCCTGCACCCGGCCAAAAGTATCGGCGGTCAGAATATGTACAGTGAGCAAGGTAGCCAGCTGATTCAGTTTTTCGGCCACGCCGGGCAGTAACAGGCCGTCCACGGCCATAGTGCCGTTGTAATCCAGTACCAGGTGATCAATGGTCAGTTTTCCCCTGCCGGGGATGTGTACATCAATCACCAGCCAACCCTCCCCGCTATTCCTTATTTTGGAAGTAAATAGCTACAGGTATATACTATCACATTATTAGCTTATTGTACAAGCCAGTACCCGGTGATTATCCCCCGGTCCGCAGGGGCTTGAGCCGGTAAAGAATTTGTGGAGGTGGTATAGTGTCATACCAGCAACAAATTGAGCAGGTGCTGGCCCGGATTGCTGAATTGAAAAAGCGCTGGCCGGCGCACACGCCGCGCCAGTCCATGGTGGAGGAACTGGAGGAGCTGGAGGAGGAGCTGGAACGCTTGCAGGAGCTGGCCCATTCCTCAGAGAACGAAAAATGATATATATATTGCAAAATATGTAACGGTACATGTTATGAAATAAATATCCAATAATTTAGTGAAATATAATAAATAAACATCAATAAATAACCAATATCTCGATAAATTGCTAAATACATCACTCCCGCCGGTTTGACTTGGTTAATTACCTGGTTATAGACTGGTAGGGAGTATATTTTTTTATTTTCAGGGAGGGGTAGGCCTCGTGAGTGAAGCTTTGGAAGCGAAAAAACTGGATCCCGGTTTCTTGAGTGAAGTGGTATCCAGGGCCTGTACCAACAAAAACCGGCTTGATCTGTATAACTGCCTGGCCTGCGGTATGTGCAGCGTGGGCTGTCCATACAATGGTGTTCATGATCATGCCGACCCGCGCAAATTCATCCGTCAGCTGGTGCTGGGTATGCGTGATGAGGTGCTGAATTCCACCTTTATCTGGGCCTGTACCCAGTGCGGTCGCTGCACCATGGAGTGCCCCATGGGTGTGGAAGTGATGACCCTGGTGCGCACCATCCGGGGTAACTTCGGCCTGCGGGCACCGGGATTTTTGCAGGATGTGGTGGACGCCCAGATTAAGACCGGCAACCAGATGGAGGTTACCAACGAGGATTATCTGGACACCCTGCAGTGGATGGAAGAAGAACTGCAGGCCGAGGTGGGCGATCCCAACGCGCGCATTCCCATTGACAAGGAAGGGGCGGAGTTCCTGTTCCTCTGGGACCCGCGGGAGATCAAATACTATCCGCAGGATGTACAGAGCATCGCCAAGATCATGTGGTATGTCGGGGCGGACTGGACCTGCAGCAGCCGCTGGTGGGACGCCACGCACTATGCTCTGTTTAATGGTAACGATGAGGAAGCGCGTATTCTTACCCAGCGCTATGCCGAAGAGGTAAAGCGGCTGAAGGTGAAAGAACTGGTGGTGACCGAGTGTGGCCATGCCACCCACGCCAACAAGTGGGGTCCCAAAGTATGGTTGGATAAGGATAACGATTACCCGGTCAAGAGCATCATTGAAAAATACGTAGAATGGTTTGAGGCCGGTTTGCTCAAGGTGGACAAGACCAAGAACACCGAGCCCATCACTTTGCACGACCCCTGCAATACTGTGCGCAAACAGGGCCTGGGGGATGCCATCCGCTACGTGTTGAACAGGACCGTGATGGATTTCCGGGAAATGAATCCCCACGGGGTGATGAATTACTGCTGTGGTGGCGGTGGCGGACTCCTGGCCATGGGCAGCGACATTTATCCCTACCGCATGGCCAAGGGCAAGCTGAAAGCCGATCAGATTGCCGCTACCGGCTGCAAGCTTGTGGCCTGCCCCTGCCATAACTGTTTCGACCAGTTAAATGACATCATTAAGTACTACAAGCTGGAGGGTGTCAGGGTAATACACCTGCACCACCTGATCAGTCATGCCTTGATCCTGGAAGAAAAACCTCAGCGCTAACTGGATCACCAGCCGGGATGAGTTGTTTTCCGGCATGGTTGATGCCACCCGGAATCCAGTTTATTCTTTTAGTTTTAGATAGATAAAATAAATCAACGCTCCTTATTCCTCAGGACAGTTTGTAGCGGACAGGCTTCAGACTGTATTTTTTTTGCCTGCAGGTCTTTAAAGCCTTGCTGCCGTTATATTATGATGGGGGTGAGGAGGGGAAGGGAGAAGGATATGCTCAGGGTTTGCTATGTGGTGGGCGAGAAAGGAACGGGCAAGACCACGCTGACCAGTATCCTGGCCTACAACCTGTTTTTGCGCAATTACCAGGTGGCGGTTCTGGACCTCACCGGACGGGGGCAGGGCTACTTTTTCCGGCTGGGAGCCTGTGACTTTTTTGCCCTGGGCGATGGCAGCGTCAATATACCCCGCGGTTTGCTGGTGACACTGCAGGATATCCAGGAGCAGATGCGGCTGGCGCCGGAAATGTGTCTGACCGCCTTACCACTTATGCCCGGCCTGAAGATTGTGCTGAGCGCACCGCAGGCCACACCGTCCGAGAACGCCCGCCTGGCCGCTATTTTTCTGGAGCAGTACCGGCAGGCGCTGGATCTGGTTTTTGTGGAAATGTGCCCCCCTTTTGTTCCTCCGGCGGACTTACCCCGGACCGGGGAAACCTGCACCCAGGTGCTGGCGTTGTGCGATCATACCGGACCGTCCTGGATCAGGCATGACCAAAACCTGCGCCATTTTACCAGCCGTACGGGTGGCCCTCGCATCATCCTGAACAAGCAGGTGGAATCTTTGGCGGCGGCCACCCGTTTTGTCCGGGAAAACAAAACCGGGGTGGACTGGATCCTCCCCCCGGCTGAAGATGTGCTGGCCAACTCTACAGTTATGGAGCTTTGCAAAAAGGCGGCCAGCAACGCGTTTCTGCAAAAAATACTGTTTTTGCTGCATGACCTGCTTTCTCAGGCTTGAACTACCAATCTTACAGGCCCTGCGCGGCCACAAAGACTGCCGTATCCACCACGCGGTTGGAATATCCCCATTCATTGTCATACCAGGCGATTACCTTGACCATGGTATCTCCCACCACCATGGTGGAAAGTCCGTCCACTATGGAAGAATGGGGATTGCCGTTGTAGTCCCGGGAAACCAGCGGGGCTTCGCTGTAAGCCATGATCCCCTTTAGTGGCCCCTCCGCCGCCTCCCGGAGCAGGGAGTTGACCTCTTCCCGAGTGGTGGGCCGGGACACTTCGGCCACCAGGTCCACTACCGAAACGTTGGGTGTGGGTACGCGCATGGCCATACCGTGCAGCTTGCCCTTCAGCTCGGGCAAGACCAGGGCAACGGCTTTGGCCGCCCCGGTGGTGGTGGGGATGATGGACATGGCTGCCGCTCTGGCCCGGCGCAGATCCTTGTGGGGCAGATCCAGGATCTGCTGGTCATTGGTGTAGGAATGAACCGTGGTCATCATGCCGCGCTGTATGCCCAGATGCTGGTGCAGTACCTTGGCTACCGGGGACAGGCAGTTGGTGGTGCAGGAGGCGCAGGAAATGACCTGGTGGGTGGCCGGGTCGTACTTCTCCTGGTTCACGCCCATGACGATGGTGATATCTTCATTTTTGGCCGGAGCGGAAATCAAAACCTTTTTGGCTCCCCCGGCCAGGTGCAGAGCGGCCTTGTCTCGCTCAGTGAAGCGTCCGGTCGATTCTATGACTATGTCTACCCCCAGCTCTCCCCATTTCAGCTGTGCCGGATCCTTTTCCGCCAGCACTCTGATTTCCTGCGGCCCGCAGCGGAAGCCGCTTGCCGTGACACTGATATCCTGATTCCAGATGCCGTGCACCGAGTCATATTTCAACAGGTGGGCCAGGGTAGCCGGGTCGGTCAGATCGTTAACAGCAACAATTTGCAGATCAGCGGGACGCTGCCAGGCCAGGCGGAAGACGGCCCGGCCGATCCGGCCGAAGCCGTTGATGGCAATTTTTACCGGCACTGCTCATTCCTCCTTGTATTTGGTACTGGTATATTCTGGTCTGATACTCTTCAATAAATATTTACGTTAAACTACAAAAAAAGTCAATAGACGGGGAATTCAAGGGGAAATAATAATAATATTCAATCATGCTACATTGTATGCAAAATATAATAAATATTTGATTTGCTTAAGGGAAATTGTGTAGCCCAATGATATATTTGCAGCGGATAACCGGGCAAATTGTTATTGCGTTACCAATAAAAGTTGCATCTTCGACATTATTCTTTCAAAATGTGGTGTTTTTTATGAGTGATAACCATATAATAATTTTTGATTTTGATGATACCCTGGTGGATACAACGGTTATTTTTGAAAAAGCGCGCCGGCAATATGTGGAACAAATGGTGGAACTGGGGTTCCCGGAGGAAGCGGTGCTGGAGGTGCTCGACCGCTATGATGTTGAAAATGTCAAAAAATTTGGCGGATTTTATACCCGGTGCTTTCCTGATGCCATGGTCAGGACATATCAGTATTTTTGCTCCTTGACGGAGCGGGAGGAGAATGAGAGGATAAAACAAAGCCTGGCTGCTATCGGCTGGCAGGTGTACGAAGAGGAACCCGCATTACTTAAAGGCGCCCGGGAATTGCTCGGCTTTTTGCAGGGCAGATGGCGGCTGGTCCTGGCCACCAAGGGGGAGCCGGCGGTGCAGTTGCGCCGCATTCAGCGCAGCGGCCTGCTGAAGTATTTTGCAGCTGTATATGTGGCGCCTTTGAAGACGTCTGGCATCTACCGGCATATTCTGCAGGAGCACGGCGTGCCGCCCCAACAGGTCTGGGTGGTGGGCAACAGCATCAAGTCCGACATCAATCCGGCCCTGGCGGTGGGCATCGCCGGTGTACACATACCGCATCCCTGTACCTGGCATTATGAAATAGAACCGCCGGCCGGAGAGCACTATGTGGTCAGGGATCTGGCCGAACTCAAGGAGTTCTTTGCCCGGCGCTTGCCGCGGAGCCGGGGGTGGTGGGGCAGGGCGAAAAAGGAGGTTGGGAAAAATGAAAAAGGCTTTGCTGGTAATTGATCTGCTCAATGACTTCATGCAAGAAGGAGGTGCGCTGTACTGCGGCGCGGCGGCGCGGCGCGTCATTCCGGTGGTGGTGGAAAAGATCAAGGAGTACATCGCGCAGGGGTTGCCACTTATATTTGCCATGGACGCCCATGACCCCGACGACCTGGAGTTTTTGCGCTATCCCCCCCACTGTGTTTACGAAACACCCGGTGCCCGGCTGATTCCGGAAATAGCGCAGGTGATCGAGGAGTATCCGTTCGTGATCAAAGTGCCCAAGAGCCGTTTCAGCGCCTTTTTCCGCACCAATTTAAACAACATCCTGCGCGATTTAAGCCCGGAACTGGTGGAAGTGGTGGGGGTATGTACCAATATTTGTGTGTTGTATACCGTCGAAGAACTGGTCAACCGGGACTATAAAGTGGTGGTGCTGAAAGACGGTGTGGCCTCATTTGATGAAAACGCGCACCGCTGGGCGCTGGAGCAGATGCAGAGCGTTCTGGGAGCAGAAATAAAATAACCTGGACAAACCACCCTGACCTGCCATAAAATATACTTACATTGCTTGCAGGGGTGGCGGAAAATGCTTAGTAACAAGTACCGGGGCAATATCACGGCCGCTTTCAGCGCGGATCTGTGCCAGGCCGGCATGACTGCGGTGCCCAATCTGCTGCTGCGCTACTACAAAAAAATGGGCCTCCTGGATACCGAAATGATGTTGATTATTCAGCTACTGCGCCTGCGCAACGAGGAAAAACTGTTCATGCCCGGACCGGCCGCCCTGGCGGAGTACCTGTCCTGTACGGAAAACGAGATCGAGCAGATGTTGTCCTCCCTGCAGGAAAGAAAGATCCTGGCGGTATCCCCGTATTTTGATTCGTTGACCAACCGGGTGAGGAAGGGGTACGATCTGGAACCGCTATTAGAAAAGTTGTCGGATTTTTGGGCCTGTGATCGTATCAAGGAAATTGAAATAATCAAACAGGCCGTCCGGCAGGATGTTCAGCAGGATGAACAAAAACAAAGCCTGGGAGAACTCTACCGCACTTTCGAGACCGAGATCGGCCGGCCGCTTTCGCCCATTGAAGCGGAAAAAATTGGTCAGTGGGTGGAGGCGGTGGGGGCGCTGCTGGTGCGTGAAGCCCTGCGGCGGGCCGTACTGATGGGTAAAATCAATTTTCGCTACATGGACGCCATCATCCTGGAATGGCAGAAGAACAACCTGCGCACCCTGGCCGATGTGGACAGATACGAGACCGATTTTCAGAATCGGCGCTCCCAGTCGGCTAGAAAAAGGACGGTGGGGGCGGGAGAGGTGGCAACGGCCGAAGCCAGACGCAAGAAGGAGATTATTGAGAGTCTTTACATGAACTGAGTTGAATTCTTTAACCGGCGTAAAGGGGCCGGTTTTTCCTGCTTATTAAGGTGGTAAGAAAGGTGAATTGAGGTTATGGATGATACCCGGTGCCAGTACTGTCACGGGCGGGGGTTGATTGTCAAACCGGGAGCAGATGTGGCGGTGCCGTGCCTCTGCACCAGAAAGCAGCGCCTGGACAATCTGAGGCGGCAGGCCGGTTTGCCTGTCCGCCTGCGGGAATGTACTTTTGACAGCTTTGATTTGCGCTTTTATGCTCGCCATTTGCCGGGAGACGGTAAATCGCCCAGTTACTATGACCGGGCCAGACTGGCCCTGCAAGCGGCCCGGAGCTTTGTAAATGATTTCGCTTCCGGCATACCGGGATACAGCCTGCTTTTCACCGGGCCGGTGGGCAGTGGCAAGACCTTTTTAAGCTGTTGTATGGCCAATGAGCTGCTGACCCGGGGCGTGGCCGTGCAGTTTGTGGTGGTGCCTGATCTGCTGGATCGGCTGCGGGCATCCTACCGGGGAGAGCAGGATCACACCGAAAGCGATGTCATGGAACCGGCGCGGGAAGTTTCCCTGCTGATTCTGGACGACCTGGGCGCTCACAGTTATACGGAGTGGTCCCGGCAGAAACTGTATTCACTAATCAATTACCGCTTGAACTACGGTTTGCCGGTGGTCATCACCACCAATGTCGGGCTGGGAGAACTGGAAACCTGTTTGGGAGAACGAACCACGTCGCGCATTTATCAGATGTGCCATTCCTACCGTCTGCAGGTGGATACCGATATCCGCATCGCTTTGCGGCGGGGTACGGTCTAGCCGGGAGGAAAAGTGATGAACGGGCGTATGAGGTCAATTAAAGACAGGCAGGAGCTGCGCAACGGTATAACTACGGGGGCATCAGCAGCTGCGGCGGCATACGCTGCAGCCTTATTTATCTTTACCGGCCGCCGGGAGAATATGGTAACTATAGATAACCCGTCCGGTCAGAAAATTGCAGTGCCGGTACAGGAAATATCGCCCTGTGCCGGTGGAGCCAGGGCCACCGTGATCAAAGACGGCGGCGACGATCCTGATGTAACCCACGGTCTGCCCATCATGGTGGAGGTGGTGCCCGGTGGGGAGGAAATTGTTCTGGCAGCCGGTCCCGGTGTGGGTACGGTAACCCGGCCCGGTCTGCCCCTGCCGGTGGGTGAGCCGGCCATCAACCCCGTACCAAGACAGATGATCCGGCAGGCTTTGGAGAAAGTGCTGCCGCCCGGAATGGGGGCCAGGGTGACCGTCAGTGTCCCCGGCGGACGGGAGGTGGCGCGGCGCACCCTCAATCCCCGTCTGGGGATCGAGGGGGGCATTTCCATACTGGGCACCAGCGGTATAGTGCGGCCTATGTCCGAGGAAGCTTTTAAAGCTTCGCTGGTGCCCCAGATTCAGGTGGCCCGCGCCGCCGGATACGACAGTCTGGTGCTGGTGCCGGGACATCTGGGCTGGCAGATAGCCACTTCCCGGCTGGGCCTGCCCGCCGCCGCGGTGGTAGAAACCAGCAACTTCATCGGTTTCATGCTGGAGGAGTGTGTGCGGGCCGGTGTGCGGTCCGCGCTGCTGTGCGGGCATCTGGGCAAGATGATCAAGCTGGCCGGGGGCATTTTTCACACGCACAGCCGCATAGCTGATGCCCGGCGGGAAATACTGGTGGCCCATGCCGCGCTGGTGGGTGCGGAGTCAGGCCTGCTGGAAAAGATCATGCAAAGCAATACTATTGATGAGGCGGCCCGGCTGCTCAGGGATGCGGGATGGAGCCAGGTGTTCAGGCGACTGGCTGGAGCGGCCAGCCGGGCGGCACAGGCCCATGTCCACGGCGAACTGGTGGCGGGAACCGTTCTGCTGGACCGGCAGGGGGAAATCTGGGCCATGGATGCAGCGGCCCGGGCCATCGGGGAGGTACTGGGATGGTCAATATAACCGTGGTTGGCGTGGGACCCGGGGCTGTGGACTACATTACGCCGCAGGCTATGTCCCACATTGAACAAGCCCAGGTGCTGGTGGGGGGGAGACGTCATCTGGCGCTCCTGGCCCGTCCGGAACAGGAAACCTACCCTTTGACCGGGGATCTCTCCGGGCTGCCTGACTTTTTGCGCCGGCAGGCCGGGCGGCGGGTGGTGGTGCTGGCTACCGGCGACCCCGGCCTGTACGGTATCCTGACTTTTTTGCGCCAGCATTTTACAGCGGATCAGCTCCGGGTCATACCCGGTGTCAGTGCCGTGCAGCTGGCTTTTGCCCGCCTGGCCATGCCCTGGCAGGACGCCCTGATTTGCAGTGTGCACGGACGGGAAGTCAGCCCGGCGCTACTGCGTCGGATTCAGCAGGCACCCAGAGCGGCCGTGCTCACCGGTCCGGCCTGTCCGCCCCGCCGGCTGGCCCGTGCTCTGGCGCATATTTTGCCCCGGTCCACCGTGCATCTTTGCTGCGACCTGACCCTGCCCGGCGAAAAAGTGCTCACCATGACGCTGGGAGAGCTGTCCCGGTTGCCCGAAGAAATTACTGACAACTGTGTGATGGTGATCATCAATGAATAAAGACTGGCCTTATATCACTCCCGGGCTGCCCGACGGGATGTTTTCGCGGGTGGATGGCGTACCCATGACCGGAGAGGAAGTGCGTACGGTAATGCTGGCCAAAGCCCGGCTGGCGCGCGGGCAGGTGATCTGGGACATCGGCAGCGGAACCGGAACGCTCAGTGTGGAGGCGGCCCGCCTGGCCCGTGACAGCACGGTCTATGCCATCGAAAGCAAGCCCGAGGCGGTGCGCGCTACGGCAGCCAATGTTGCCGCCTGGGAGCTGGATAATGTGCGGGTGGTATCCGGCGCAGCGCCCGGGGCGCTGCGCGATCTGCCCGCTCCTGACCGGGTCTTTATAGGAGGTAGTGGGGGGCGGCTTGTCGAAATAATAAATCTACTGGCAGATCGTCTGCAGCCCGGCGGGCGACTGGTTCTGAGTGCAGTGACTGTGGAAACATTGCAGGCGGCGTTGCAGACTCTGGTACCGCCAATCTGGCAGCGGGAAATCATCCAGCTGGCGGTGGTGCGGGAGAGGTCTTTGGGGCGCAGCCATTTGTGGCAGGCCCGTAATCCGGTTTTTCTCATCACAGCCTGGCGGGAATAACGCCGGGGGCAAGGAGGAATGGTTTTGACCGGGACATTGTATGGCATAGGTGTGGGACCGGGCGATCCCGGTCTGTTGACCCTGAAAGCGCAGCAGATTCTGCAGAATGTCGATTTGCTCTGTGTACCGCGTTCGGCCGGTGACCGCGACAGCCTGGCCCTGCAGGTGGTACAGCGGGCCCTGAACCGGCAGTTTACAGTTCTGGAACTGGATTTTCCCATGTCCAGGGACCGGCAGGTGCTGGAGCGGGCCTGGCAAAAGGCGGCCGAAATGGTGGTGGACAGGCTGCAGCAGGGGTTGGATCTGGCCTTCGTTACTATTGGAGACCCTCTGTTCTACAGTACCTTCAGTTATCTGGCCCTCCGGGTGCGGGAGCTCTGCCCCGGGGTAACGGTTCAAACCATTCCCGGAGTGATGGCCATGGCCGGCTGCGCTGCAGCCATCGGCCTGCCACTGGCGGAGGGAGAGGAATCCCTGCTGGTCATTCCGGCCGCCTACGGGGTGGAGCAACTGCGGGAGGCCCTGGACAAATATGACAATATCGTGCTCATGAAGGTACACCGGCAACTGGGTCCGGTTTACGATCTGCTGCAAGAAAAGGGGCTTTTGTCCCGGGCATTTTTTTTCAGCCGCTGCGGCCAGGAGGACGGGTTTTTTATCAGCGGCCGGCTGGAGGAATTGTTGGACAGATCGCTGGACTACATGTCCCTGCTGATTATTAAAAAGAATGCTCCTGGGGAGTCGGTTTAAGGAGGCGGTTGGCGGCGATGGACAGGCCGGTGGTTTACTTTGTCGGAGCGGGGCCCGGTGATCCCGAGCTGATTACGGTCCGGGGAGCTGATTTGCTCCGCCGGGCCGCTGTGGTGGTATATGCCGGTTCACTGGTCAACCCCGCTCTGCTCAATCTCTGCAGTCCCGATGCGGTCGTATACGACAGTGCGGGAATGCATCTGGCGGAAATAGTTGAGGTAATGGCGCAGGCGGCGCAGCAGGGGCGGCTGGTGGTTCGATTGCACACGGGTGACCCTTCCCTGTACGGGGCCATTCAGGAACAGATGGATGCCCTGGCGGACCGGGGCATTGACTGCCGCGTCATACCCGGAGTGAGTTCCTTTTTTGCTGCAGCGGCGGCATTGAGGCAGGAGCTGACCCTGCCCGAGGTTACCCAGACGGTGATCCTCACCCGCCTGGCCGGGCGTACTGCCGTACCGGAAGCCGAAGAAATGAGGCAACTGGCCCGCCATCAGGCCACCATGTGCATTTTTTTGAGCGTGCACATGATCCGGGAACTGGTGGCCGAGCTTTTGGCCGGCGGATACCCGGCCGACACACCGGTGGCCGTGGTGCATCGCGCATCCTGGCCGGATGAGCAAATCGTGCGCGGTACGCTGGCCGATATTGCCGGGCGGGTTACCGCAGCCGGGATCAAGAAAACCGCCCTGATCATTGTGGGCCGGGTGCTGGCCGGCAGCTATACACCTTCCCGCCTCTACGACGCGGAGTTCAGCCATGGCTGCCGGCGGTAGGCCCGGCGGGGCGGCAGTGCTGGTGCTGGCTTCCCGCAGTTTACCCCTGGCCGGGCGCATTGCCGCCGTCCTGGCCCGCCGCGGACCGGTGCGCATTTTCTGCCGCGACTACCGGCCGGACGCTGATGCGTTCGCCACCGGCCATGAGCTGGCGGAGCGGGTGGTTGTATCAGGTTACAGCAATTTAAGCGACCTGCTGGAGGAGATTTGGGAGCAATACGTTATTCTGGTGCTGGTAATGTCCCTGGGCATTGTCATGCGGCTGGTGGCACCGCGCCTGCGCAGCAAGGCGGTTGACCCCGCCGTGCTGGTGGTGGACGAGGCGGGTCGTTTTGTGATTAGTGCCGCCTGCGGCCATCTGGGCGGGGCCAATGACCTGGCGGCCAGTTTGGCCCGCGCTCTGGGAGCGCAGCCGGTTATCACTACCGCCACCGATGGCCGGGGACTGCTGGCCCCCGACCTGCTGGCCGGCCGTTACCGGATGGCCGTATCTCCCCTTTCGGGAATCAGGGAAGTCAATGCCGCCCTGCTGGCCGGCCAAAAAATAGTCTATTATTCCGATTGGCCCCTGCCGGAACCGGAGCTAAACCGGCGGCCATTGACCGCGTACCTGGCCGGGGAAAGGGAAGGTGACTGGCAGGTGGTGATCAGCGACGCTGCCGGCGTGCCCGAGCCGCAGCGGGGTCTTTTGCTGATTCCCCGCCGCCTGGCGCTGGGCGTGGGGTGCCGGCGCGGTGTGACCGGGGAAGCGGTTCGCCGGGCCGTGCAGCAGGCGCTGAGCATGACCGGCCGGCGCCCTGAGGCGGTAAAGGTGCTGGCTACGGTGGACCTGCGCTCCGGCGAGCCAGCCCTGGAGCAGACTGCCGCCTGGCTGGGGGTGCCCCTGGTGGCCTTTGGCCGGCGACAGATCGAGGAGATCATGCAGTCCCGTCCGGGAGATTTTTCTTTTTCGCCCTATGTGGAGCAAAAGATTGGAGTGGGTGGAGTATGCGAACCTGTGAGTCTGCTGGCCTGCCGGCAGGGACGCCTGCTTTTGGGCAAGCAGAAGATGCACGGAGTGACGGTGGCCATGGCCGAGGATACCTTGTGGTGGTCGGACTGGGACCGGGAGGAACAGAACTGTTAAGCCCGCTGGCCAGAGAGGCCATAGCCGGTTGCCCGGTGGTGGCCGGTTACAAAACCTACCTGGATCTGATTCCGGATCTACTGGCGGGCAAAGAGATCATTTGTACCGGCATGACCAGGGAGGTGGAGCGCTGTGCTCAGGCCCTGGCCCGGGCGGCGGCCGGTGCGCGGGTGGCCATTGTTTCTAGTGGCGACCCGGGTGTTTACGGGATGGCCGGGCTGATCCTGGAAATGGCGGCGCGGGACGGTTTGCTGGAGCAGGTGGACATCCAGGTTGTTCCCGGGATAACCGCGGCCACTGCGGCGGCGGCCCGGCTGGGAGCACCGCTCATGCACGACTTTGCCGTGATCAGCCTGAGCGATTTGCTCACGCCCTGGGAATTAATCGAGCGGCGTCTGGAAGCGGCGGCGGCGGCTGATTTTGTCGTGGTGCTGTACAACCCGGCCAGCCACCGCCGCCGGGAGCAAATTAAAATAGCCCGCCAGATTATGCTGCGCCACAAAGCACCGGATACTCCGGTAGGGCTGGTGCGCAACGCCTACCGGGAAGATGAGAGCTGTGTGGTTACCGATCTGCAGCACCTGCTGGAACATCCGGTGGACATGCTGACCATCGTCTTTGTGGGCAACTCCAGCACACGGGTGCTGGACCGGTACATGGTTACACCGCGAGGTTATCAGGTATGATCTTGCTGCTGGGTGGCACTGCGGAAACGCATCAGATTCTGGCCGGCCTGCTTTCCCGGGCCCTGCCGGTTATAGTCAGTACGGCCACGCCTCTGGGCAAGAAATTGCTGGAAGAACACCTGCCGCCCCGGGTACTCTCCGGTGGGCCGGTGGAAGTGCGCTGCGGCCGCCTGGATGCCAGCGGCCTGGTGGAACTGATCCAAAAGCGGGGGATCCGGCTGGTGGTGGATGCCACCCACCCCTATGCCGGGGAGGTTTCCCGGCAGGCGCTGCTGGCCTGCCGGGAAACCGGCATCACCTGTCTCAGGTTTTCCCGGCCGCGGCAGGAGCCCGGGCAGTACCGGTTGGTGTACCGGGTACCCGACTATCTTTCGGCCGCCCGTCGGGCCGGGGAGCTGGGGTTCAGGATTTTTCTGACCACGGGCAGCAAAACGGTACCCATCTTTGCCGGCGAACTCGATCCGCAGCGCCTGATTGTCCGGGTGCTGCCCGACCCGCAGACCATCGCCGGCCTGCTGGAGATAGGGATTCCCGCCCGGCAAATCATTGCCGCCCAGGGACCGTTCAGCCGGGAGCTCAATCTGGCCATGTTTCGGGACTGGAGAGCCGACGTGGTGGTGAGCAAGCAGAGCGGTGCCGCCGGCGGACAGGAAGCCAAACTGGCTGCCGCCCGGCAGCTGGATTTGCCCGTGGTGTTGATTGAACGCCCGCCCGAGATCGGACCGGTGCAGGTATTTGAGGACGTGGCAGAATTGTTGCGCACAGTGCAGGAGCTCTATCCGGATTCTGAGTAATATCTAACTGGTGGTGAAAAAATGAAAACAGCAGTTGTTTTGTTGAGTCACGGCAGCCGTCTGGCCAGGGCCCAGGAGGAACTGCGTTCTCTGGTGGAAATGGTGGCCGCCCGGGGTGGCTGGGATGCTGTCGCCGGGGCATCTTTCCAATTTCATCAGCCCGATCTGCCCACCGTGCTGGCCGATCTGGCGGCCCGGGGCATGCAGAGGGTGATTATCGTACCCCTGTTTTTGTTTCATGGCATCCATCTGGAGGAGGATATTCCGCCGGTACTGGAAGCGGAGCGGGAGAAGTACCCGCACATGCAGATTCAGGTTACCCGCCATCTGGGTGCCGATGCCGGTTTGGCCGAGATAGTCTGCCAGCGGATCCGGGAAGTGCCGGCCGGGAGGTGACAGTGTGGAATTTTTGTCCGATCCGGCGGAAATAGCCAGAAAAAGCATGACCATCATTGAAGAGAACCTGCCCGAGCTGGCCCAGTGGCCGCCGCTGGAGAGAGAGGTGCTCAAACGCCTTATTCACACCAGCGGCGATTTGGGATGCCTGCCGCTGATCGACATCCATCCCGCCGCTGTTCGGGAGGGGATCAAAGCCATCAGCGGTGGCCGGGATATTCTGACCGATGTGAACATGGTGCGGGCCGGATTGATTTCCTCCCGTCTGGGCGAATTCGGCATCAGCGTGCACTGCCTGATCAATGATCCGGTAGTGGTGGCCGAGGCCAGGGAGAGAGGTCTTACCAGAGCTATGGTGGCCATGCAGCGGGGCGCCTCCCTGGTGGAGGGCGGTATTGTGGCCATTGGCAACGCTCCCACCGCGCTTTTCTCTCTCTGTGAACTGATCCAGAAAGGGCAGGCCCGACCGGCACTGGTGGTGGGCATGCCGGTGGGTTTCGTAGGGGCGAAAGAATCCAAGGAGCTGCTGGTCAGCACCGGTGTACCATACATCACCATGCGCGGTACCCGGGGGGGCAGCAATCTGGCGGCGGCGGCGGTAAACGCCCTGCTGCTGCTGGCATAGCATTTCGGGTTAATCAACCATCTCGTTAACCGGCGAGGTGGTTGTTTTTTTGAATATTATGGTAATATTTACCATAACAAGCTGATATTATAATTGCAGATGTATAATCAGGCCCGGTTACGGTGCAAAATACTGACTGAGCCGGAAAGGAGGTTATATGTGTAGCAGGTTTTATTGCTGGATTACAGGTGTGGTGCTGATACTGGTTTTGTGCGGCCTGGTTTTGCCGGCACCGCTGCGGGCGGCCGGGGCGGCGCAAGTTGTTACGCGACAGGAACCGAGCAATGCCGCCTGTTATACCGTACGTCCGGGCGATACTTTAAGCGGTATTGCCAGGCAGATGGGGGTGCCGCTGGCGGTGTTGATGCGGGCCAATAAATTGAGCAGCAGCACCATTTACCCGGATCAGCTCCTGGTTATTCCCGGAAGGCAGGTGGACTGGGAGGCCGCCCTCTCCCGCGGTTTTTCCCGGCAGGATGTTTACTGGCTGGCCAGGGCCATTTATGCCGAGGCGCGCGGGGAACCTTTTGCCGGCCAGGTGGCGGTGGGAGCGGTGATTCTCAACCGGGTGAAAAGCGGGGAGTTTCCGGACTCGGTTACCGAGGTGATTCTGCAGCAGGGCCGGGGTACCTACCAGTTTTCACCCGTGCAGGACGGCAGTATAAAACTCGAGCCCGATGAACTGGCTCTGCAGGCTGCCGTACAGGCCATTTGCGGCTGGGATCCCACCGGCGGGGCACTGTTTTTCTATAACCCGCGCACGGCGACCGACGACTGGATTCGCACCCTGCCCGTGGTGGCCAGAATAGGAAATCACGTTTTTGCCCGCAAGGCATGAAGATACTGCCCCGGCCAGCACGGCCGGGGCTTTAGTTTACGGGTATACGGCGCGTCTGGAGTACTGGTTGCAGCAGATGGAAGCCAGCTCTATGGCGAGCAGTGTGCAAAAGCGAGCCCGTGGCGAAGCACCGGCAAACGGCACTAGGCGCAGCGGCGGTAACGAAGCCGGAGGGCCGGACATGGATGTCCGGCCCAGCCCCAGTTGAGACAGGATGTCGAATCTGGGGCGATCCGGCTGAGTCCGCCGCAAGCCGTAGTGCCGTCCGGTGCGAAGCGATCGGGCGAGCGTTGCACATGCTCGCACTGCATTGTCCCAGCCGCGACCGGGCCGACGGTGCGGCCTGGTCCAATTCTGGCGAGTTAAGGAAGCACACCCGCCTATTATTATCGCCTATTAGTATGTGATGTCTTTGATCAGCACATCCACCCGGTTTACGGGCAGGGCGGTCATGTGTTCCACGGCGTTTTTTACCGCCCGCTGTACCCGGCGGGCCGGTTCGGTCAAAAACGGTTCCAGCCTGACCGACACCGCAAGCTGAATATTTATACCTTCCGGACCTTGTTCTTCAATCTGGGGACGGTAGACCGCCGTAATGCCACTCACCTGCCGGGCACTGGTGGTAATGATGGATTCCAGCGCCAGGCGGGAGATGCTCAACCGGCCGTAGAAGGTGAAAGTGGGCCGCACCACCGATTGCTCCAGCCAGCTCTTGGCCGGCGCGGGTGCCGGCCGGTGTTTGCGGCGGAAAAAAATCTGCAGTGGTTCAATGATGGTGCCCGGGAAACTCTTGCGCACCTCCACGGTGGGGGCCGGAATGACGTGTCTGGCATAGCGGGTACGCATCAGCCGGGCGCTTTTTATTTCTTCCGGGGAGGCAATTTCTTCGATGGATATAAACCTTTCCACCGGTGGCAGGGAAAGGTTCTCCGCTATTTTTTCCGCCATACCGGTGGAAGTGGCCAGAATCAGTATGCGGGCCGGATTCTCCCGGGCGATGGCCTGGCGGGCTTCGCCGGCCTTGACCGGATCCAGGAAAAGAGCGGTTTTGATTGCCCCGATGCGGGTGGGCTGGCGTTTGGCTGTTTGTCCGGCCAGAATGCGGCCGTTTTTGATGATCAGGCCGTCGTCTATAATGATTTCGGCCTGGTATTCGTGGGCCACCATGATGGCGCGGTGGCTTTTGCCCGTGCCGCTGGGGCCAACCAGTGCATAAACTTTCATTTTGTGCTCCTTATGGGGCGTTTTTTTGTATAAGTATTATTGTATTTGATTAACTATTAATTGCCAACCATGTATTTAGTGCAGCCGTTTTTCTAATTAATAGTACAATAAAATCTACTTGCTGGCAAAAATATTCCTCCTGAATCCGTGAAATAAATTTTTAAAAACCATTGATATTCTGCGATATTTAAA
>NZ_JBRAJI010000006.1:0-77635 GCF_052744395.1 Desulfurispora sp.
TAAATATCGCAGAATATCAAGGGTTTTTTAAAAATTTATTTCACGGATTCAGGTTTATTATAGTTAGCGGGGTGGAAAAATTCAATTATGTATTTTATTCCCGGGTATAGGCCACGCGCAGCACTTCCTGCAGGGAAGTAAGACCCTGGAGCACCTTCTGGATGCCGTCCTCCTGCAGCAGGACCATTCCTTCGGCGGTGGCCTGCTTCTTGATGGCGGCATGGGGCTGGCGGTTATTGATCATTTCGCGCAGTACGCCCGAGGCCAGCAACACCTCGTGGATACCGGTGCGCCCCCGGTAGCCGGTCTGGTGGCACTGCGCACATCCCGCCGGCTGATAGAGAACCGTATCTTCCCGCCAGTGGGCACCCAAAAACAGCCGGTCTTCCGGGCCGGGTTGATAGGGTTGCTTGCAGTGCGGGCATAACAGGCGTACCAGCCTCTGGGCGGTGACACCCAGCAGCGAAGCCGCAACCAGAAAATGATCCACCCCCATGTCCATCAGTCTGCCCACAGCCCCAACCGCATCATTGGTGTGCAGCGTGCTCAGGACCAGGTGACCGGTGGTGGCGGCCCGCACGGCGATTTCTGCGGTTTCCCGGTCGCGGATTTCACCAACCATGATCACATCGGGATCCTGGCGCAGGATGGCGCGCAGGCCGGTGGCAAAGGTCAGCCCGGCCCGCACGTGGACCTGGGTCTGGTTAATGCCCGGCAGCAGGTATTCCACCGGATCCTCAATGGTGATGATGTTGCGCTCGACCGAGCTGATTTCGCGCAGGGCGGCGTAGAGGGTGGTGGTTTTGCCGCTGCCGGTGGGGCCGGTAAGCAGGATCAGTCCATAGGCGGCTTTGAGCATGCTGCGGAAGCGCTCCAGGTTGGGAGCGGAAAACCCCAGCTGGGGCAGGTCGAAGAGCTGGTCGCTTTTGTACAGCAGGCGCAGGACGATCTTTTCGCCGTAGACAGTGGGCAGGCTGGACACCCGCATGTCGATGCTGCGGCCGGAGAAGTCCAGCTGTAGCCGGCCGTCCTGGGGCAGGCGCCTTTCGGCAATGTCCATACCCGAAAGTATCTTCAGCCGGGAAGTAACCGGAATACGCGCCTGCGCCGGCAGTTCCAGTACATCGCGCAGGATGCCGTCCACCCGAAAGCGTACCAGCAGCCCCTTTTCCCGGGGCTCGATGTGAATATCGCTGGCCCGTTCGTTGACGGCCTGAGTGAAGATGGAGTTGACCAGGCGCACTACCGGTGCCTCGCCTGCGCCCATGTTTTCCTGAAAAGAGATGCGGATGGTCTCTGGGCGTCCGGTATCCTCGGGAGCGGGGCCGGCAAATTCTCTTTCCAGATTGGCCATGGCGAAGGCCCGGGAGATGGCCTGATCGATCTCGCTCTCGGTGGTCAGCATGGGGGTGATCTCCAGGCGGGTGGCCACCCGGAAATCGTCCTGGGCCACCACGTTGAGGGGGTCGGCCAGAGCGACAATCAGCCTCTGTCCCTCTTTTTTCACCGGAACTATGCGGGTGCGCCGGATGAGTTCCTCGGGAAAGCTGCGCACCAGTTCCACATTCAGCAGTTTACTCAGCTGGATCTGGGGGATGCCCAGCTGCATCTCCAGCACATTCATGATGTCCTGCTCGCTGACCATACCCAGCTGGATCAGGGTGCGGCCCAGGCGTTCACCCGTGCGCTTCTGTTCGCGCAGGGCCAGCTGCAGCTGTTCTGGAGTAAGCAGTCCGCTGTCTATGAGCAAATCGCCCAGGCGCCGGGGTGGTGCGGGATGGCGGGGGGGCATATTCAACGCTCCTTTGCTAATGCTGTGCCCTGGCCTGTGTTTTACCCATACATTGTTCCAGTTTGCCGCGGGCATCAGGGTGGTGTACGGGAGGTGCGCACCCGGCCGGTAACCGGTGTAATGATCACATAATAACGCTGGTCCGAATTTCTGTCGCGCAGAGTGATGTGGCCGGACTGTCTGGGGATACCGTTATAATTGAACTCTAACAGTTTATTGCTTAAATTGGGGCCAAAACCGCTGGCCTCCTCCATATCCACACCGGGCGGCAGCGGGACTCTTTTAATGACGGTAAATGCCCCCAGACGCAGGATATACCGGTCTCTTTCCACATCCAGCAGGAGCTGATAAGTGTTGCCGGCATCCGGTTGACTGATGGCCGCCTGCTGCTGCTCCAGGATGTCGGCTTCCAGTTGTCTGGCGGCAATGTACAGGGCCTGTCTGTGATATGCTTTTGCCACGGGCAGTGCGATGATTACTGCCAGAATGCCGGCAATGGCCAGCACAATGATTATTTCCACCAGTGTAAAGGCAGATTTGCCAGACAAAAAAACCAATCCTTAACTGAGATATTTCTGGGTATATTTAATATGTTTTCATGATTTCAGGCTGCTTTGAGCAGTTATTCTGGCTTTTTCAGCAAAATCCTGCCCTGGTTTGGCCAAATTATGTGGGCAGAAGACCGGTTTGCTGTTTTTTCAGTTCAGCCTGCACCAGTTGTTCCAGTTCGGCCAGGGTGGCCGGTGCCGGGCAGCGTACACCGGGCAGTGAAAGCTTCGACTGGCGGGGCGGGGAACCCGGGTGATTTTTTCGGGGTCCGGAGGAGGGACCGGTCTTGGGGTCACTGGAGGCGGGCAACACCGGCCCATCTTCTTCCCGGCTGGCGGCAGCCGGGAAGCCGGCGGATGCCCCCGGTGCGGAACGGGCTACCGGGCTGCTCTCCAAAAGCGACAGGGCGGCCAGCAGTGTATCCAGCCGCTGGTCCAGCTCCTGCAGAGAGTTTATATCCTTTTCCTGCCAGACAGGGGAGTTCTCCAGTGCGCTCAGGCTTTCCTGCAGAGGGGTAATCTGCTGTTGCATTTGGGTCACCCGGGTCAGACACTGTTGCAGTTTATTCTGCAGCTGCTGCAGTATTTTCCGGCTCAAGTTTTCCTTTTCCTTAAGGAGCTGCAGCATTGTTTCTCCATCTTCGGCCGACAATGCCAGAATGTTTTGCCCCAGCTGGAGCAATTCTTGCTGTACTTTCCGGTAACGCCCAAAATCCATACTCTAACCCTCCCGGTAGCAAAATGGTAATGGTAATATATTCTCTGTGTGTAATAAATTACCTCTAGAAAATAATAAAAAACAGGGATGCTTAGCTATTCTAAACATCCCTGTTGGCCGGGCACGGTGGGTTGTATGAGTTTATTAATACGCTGTACGGCGGTAGTTGCTGTAACAGGTACTGCAGTAAATGGGCCGGCGACCCGAAGGCTTGAACGGCACCTCGGTCACTGCACCACATTCGGCACAGACAGCTTCATACATCTGCCGTTCGGTTTGAGCTTCGCGCTGCGACTTGCGCATGCGGCGGCACTGGCGGCAACGGCTGGGCTCATTGGTCAGGCCCTTTTCAGCAAAAAACTCCTGCTCACCGGCGGTAAAAACAAACTCCTCGCCACAGTCGCGGCACACCAGTGTTTTGTCGGCAAAAGACATGGTTGGGGAAAACCTCCTCCTGGGTAATTCCTGGTCTTGGGGACACGCTTGAGCAAAACCTTCCTACTCCAGGGATACCAGACCAGGATACCGGAGGGAAAAGTTTTTGCCGGGAGTCGCAAACCAGTTGCTATTATTATATACACGATTTGGCTGGTTGTCGATACAAAAATAAAAAAGGCTACCTGCATTTTGATGCGTGAAAACAGCGGGGTAGCCCGGGATTGCCTGGACGGCAGGTCAGGTTATCTATCTTTCAGGAAGACCAGTTTAAACGTTCCGATGACAATAATCAGTGGTATGGCGCTCAACAATATTAAACCTATTTCAGATTCCACGGAAGTTTAAATTCCCCCCTTTGAGCATCATCATAGCAAAAATAGTGGAGACAGTAAAGTGGCGTAAATTTCTGAAATCATTATATGAGCCTGTTCCTGGTTGTAGAAATGTTTATTGCTAGCTTTTTTCTTCGGATGTGGTATAATTTTAACAGTTTGCGAGTCGGGGGGATGATAGTCTTGACCGTTTGGGAAGCAGCTCTGCTGGGGGTTGTGCAGGGGCTGGGCGAGTTTTTGCCCATTTCCAGTTCGGCTCATCTGGTTTTGCTGCCCTGGTTTTTCGGCTGGCAATATGCGGGGCTGCGTTTTGATGTGGCACTGCATCTGGGAACCCTGCTGGCGGTGCTGGTTTACTTCTGGCGGGACTGGTTGGTGATTATTTATGAAGGATTTACCAGGCGCCAGTCAACAGAAGGCCGGCTGTTCTGGTATTTGCTGCTGGCCACCCTGCCGGGAGCGCTGGTGGGATATTTCCTGGAGGATTATGCGGAAACTATTTTTCGCTCTCCACTGATTATCGGAATTATGCTGATCGTCATGGCGGTTATCCTGTACCTTTCCGACACGCTGGCGGCCAGTTATAAAAGGATGCATCAGCTGAGACTGGCCGACAGCCTGCTGATTGGTCTGTCCCAGGCCCTGGCCATCATCCCCGGCGTTTCGCGCAGCGGTGTGACCATGAGCATGGGCCGGATACTGGGCTTGTCCCGGGAGACGGCCGCGCGTTTTTCTTTCCTGCTCTCCACGCCCATTGTGGTGGGAGCGGGGCTGCTCCAGATGAAGGATTTGACCGCTGCCGACCTGACGCTGCCTTTTATTACGGGAGTGGCGGTATCGGCGCTGGTGGGGTTCCTGGCCATTAAATTTCTCCTGCGCTATCTGGTGCGCCATACTTTCAACATTTTTGTGGGTTACCGGATCTTGCTGGGGTTGGCGGTAATTGTGCTGGCTGCCCTCAGAGGGCAACTGCACATCTAGCCGCCGCGTTAGCGTGGCGTTACGGGTTGTCGGGGCTGCCGAGATTGGTGGAGGCGGCTGCCGGCTTATTTTGTTGCAGATTGATCAGCACTATGGCTACCAGAATCAGCAAACACCCGGCTATCTGTACCGGAGCAAGCACTTCACCCAGGAAGAAAAATGAAGCCAGAGTGCCGATGACCGGTTCCAGGGTGCTGGTGATGCCCGCCTTGACCGGGTTGATATATTTCAGACCCAGGAAGAACAGGCCAAAGGGCAGTGTGGTGGCAAAAATTGCTATGTACAGAAAAAACAGTCTGGTGGTCCAGGTGGCGGCCAGCCAGGTCTGCCAGGGTGGCGCGTAGAAGCTCCAGACCAGCGCGGCAATCCCGAACCCCCAGGTGAGCATGGTCCAGGGATTGTATTTGCTCAGGCCGCGTTTACCGTATATGGTATAAAAGGCAAAGGCCAGAGCGGAAGCCAGGCCGGAAATCAGCCCGGTCGTATTGACGGCCAGGCCGCCCTGGAGATTGCCGCGCACAATGCCCAGGCCACCGGCTATGGCACAGGCCAGTGCGGCGCATTTGGCCGGGGTGAGGTTTTCACTGCGCGTGAGCAGTCCGTAAACCAGAACCAGAGCCGGGGCCAGATACTGCAGGAAAATAGCCGTGGCCACATTGTTCAGGCTGATGGTGTACATATAAGTGAACTGGACCATGGCTACGCCCAGTGTACCAAAAATAAGAAAATACAGGAGATCGCTGCGGCTAATTTTGAGCAGCGACCGGTTAGTCAAAGACAGCAAGGTCAGCAAAATAAAAAAGGAGATGAGCAGGCGCATCTGCACCAGGTCAAAGGGCGAGGCGTTGTTGTTAAACATGAATTTGGCCACCGTGCCAGCAATCCCCCACATGGTGGCAGCGAGGATGATCAGTGCTAACCCTTTTTTTTCCACGAACATTTCTCCCTCAAATGTAAACTAATGCGTACATTTTCGCCGGCAGACGGGAAAAAACCTCCCCGTACTGTGCGGTTTTTTTATTTCCGGCCAGAGCGGCGGCTGGCGGTGGAAAAAAGTTATACAAATATTCCCATATACAAGCATATCTGCCTGTTATATGTTATAATTTACCAGAGAAATGGAGGGGGTTACGGTGCACGGTGAGGAGCGGGTTAATGAAAAATTGAAACATGAAGTGACCGGTATCGCCCTGCTGGCTCTGGGTATACTGCTGTCCTTTTGTTTTATCTGCCCTTCGGCCGGCCTGGTTACCGCCTGGTTCTCGGCTGCCAGCGGGGTTTTGCTGGGTTACGGGCGCTATCTGTTGCCGGTCTGGTTGCTGGTTAAAGGCTATCATCGCCTCCTGGGACGATCCGGGGCCAGCAGTGTGCGCCAGCAGACCGGCCGGGTGATATTGTTGCTGGTGCTGCTGGCGGTCTGCCATCTGGTGCTGTTCGCCGGTCAGGAATGGGAGGCGGCGCTGCAGGGACGGGGCGGGGGGATAGCCGGTGCAGCCATCGTCCGGGCGGGAAAATGGGCCTTCGGTCTGCCCGGACTGCTGATCTGCCTGCTGGCTCTGGCCCTGATCGGGGGAAAGCTCTGCCGGGGCAGTGCGGTGCGCACTGCCGGTCAAGAAAAAGGCTGGAGCGGGTGGCGGCAGGTCGGGCAATTATGGTCAAACATTACCGGCTATTTTCTGGAAGATGAACTGCCGGAAGAGGGGGAGCCGGTATCAGCGGAGGAGCATCATCCGGGGCATCCGGAGACCGGTGCTGCTTTCCGGTGTGCCGCATCCGGCATGCACCTGCTGCCTCCGCTGAATTTACTGCGCCGTCCGGAAAGAAAGGGAGCTGGCGGGACCAGGGAGGTTGCCCGGCGCAGCCACCTGCTGCAGGAGACCATGAAAAGCTTTGGCCTGCCGGTGAAAGTGGTCAGTGTATCCTGCGGGCCGACCATCACCCGGTATGAGATTGCCCCGCCGCCGGGCGTGAAAATCAGCCGTATTGTGTCGCTGGCCGATGATCTGGCTCTGGCTCTGGCAGTGCCCGCCGTGCGCATAGAGGTACCGGTGCCGGGAAAAGCCTGCCTGGGCATCGAGGTGCCCAACGAACAGCGCAGCGTGGTGTATTTGCGGGAACTGCTGGAGGAGGAGGCGTACTGGCAGTGTCCCTCCCTGCTGACAGTGGCTCTGGGCCGGGATATGTCCGGCCAGCCCGTGTATGTGGATCTGGCCGGGTTACCCCACTTGCTGCTGGCCGGGTCTACCGGTGCCGGCAAGAGCGTATGTTTGAACACCATGGTGGCCAGCCTGTTGTTTCGCGCCAGCCGGGAGCAGTTGCGTTTTGTGGTGGTGGATCCCAAGAAAGTTGATCTGGCGGTTTTCCGCGATTTGCCCCACCTGATTTTTCCTGTGATCACCTGTGTCCGGCAGGCCAGTCAGGCACTGGCCTGGGTCATCCAGGAAATGGAACGCCGTTACAGGCAGTTTGCGGCCCGGGGGGTGCGGCAAATCGACCGGTACAATCAGCTCATCAGGGCAGAGGCCGGGGAAAAAGGGGCTGGTCTGCCATACATAGTGATTGTGATTGATGAACTGGCCGATTTGATGCTGACGGCACCGGGCGATATGGAAAAGAGCATTTGCCGGCTGGCGCAGATGGGCCGGGCGGCCGGCATCCATTTGATTGTGGCCACCCAGCGCCCGTCTGTGGATGTAATTACCGGTCAGATCAAGGCCAATATACCGGCCCGCCTTGCTTTTGCCGTTTCCTCCCAGGTAGATTCCCGTACAATTCTGGAACAGCACGGGGCGGAGAAGTTGCTGGGCAAAGGGGATATGCTCTTGCTTGGCGGCGGATCCAGCCGTCCGGTCAGGGTGCAGGGAGCGTATGTCTCCGATGAGGAACTGACCGGCCTGGTGGATTTCTGGCGCAAAGCCGGCCGTCCGGAACACCAGGCGGGCAGCAAGGATGATGCCGAATTGCTGCAGCAGGCCATCAACCTGGTGTCCACCCAGGGCCAGGCTTCAGCCACCCTGCTGCAGCGCCGGCTGCAGATTGGATATAACAGAGCGGTGCGCTTGCTGGATACAATGGAAAGTATGGGCATACTCGGACCGGATGGTAGTAGAAGGAAAAGAAGGGTACTGCTGAATCCGCCGGGCCGGGAGCAGGCGGCGGCTGGATTGGAGCAAACTGACCGGGTGGGCGGTTTCAGCGATTAGTTCCGGCGAGGTGAAATAATTTGGTTTTGACCGCCGGGCCTGTTGATAGCCGCCGGTTTGCTGTTTATAATTATCCTGGGATAGAACGGACACTGATTTTGGGAATATTATGCTCTTTTTGGTGAACTGACAGGGACACATGAGCACTAACATGATGGAGATGTCGGGTGCAAATGATCAGGAATCTTACTGTGCAGGAAGCGCTGGAAGCTTTGGACTGCGGAGCGGTGCTGGTGGATGTGCGTTCGGAAGGTGAATTTGCCGAGGTGACCATACCCGGGGCCGTCAACATCCCTTTATTTAACAATCAAGAAAGGGCCCAGATCGGGACAGTTTATAAACAGGTATCGCCCACCGCTGCCCGGCGGCTGGGTCTGCGGCTGGTGGCGCCCAAACTGCCCGCCCTGCTGGAGAGGTTTGAACAGTTGGCGCCGGCCGGAGAAAAAGTGATTCTCTTTTGCTGGCGCGGGGGGATGCGCAGCCAGTTTGTGGCTTATATGTTGGAGCAGATGAACTTCCAGGTCTGCCGCATTATCGGGGGCTTCAAGTCATACCGGCGTTATGTCAATAGCTACCTGGGCACAGCGCTGCCCCACCGGGCGGTGGTTTTGCATGGATTGACCGGGGTGGGCAAGACCGAGATCCTCAAAAGATTACCTGCTTACGGCGTACCGGTGCTGGACCTGGAAACCCTGGCTGCCCACCGGGGTTCGGTATTCGGCAAGGTGGGTATGCCCGCTTCCCCCGGCCAGAAAATGTTTGAGGGATTGATTGTACAGGCTTTGCGTGCTGCTGAAAAATATGGTATTTTTGTAGTAGAATGCGAAAGCCGGCGGTTGGGGCGGCTGCTGGTGCCGCCGCCGGTGATGCAGGCCATCCGCGATGGTTACCGGGTGTTGTTGTATGCCGGTATGCCCGTCCGGGTGGAAAGAAGCCTGGGGGGATACCTGCTGGAAGATTCGTCCGGTGCGCTGCAGCCGTTACTGGAGGCTGTGGATGCTCTGGTGAAGTATCTGGGAAAAACTCGGGTCGAGCAGCTCAAGCAGTGGATTGCGGCCGGACAATACCGTCCGGCGGTGGAATTTTTGCTGCACCATTACTACGATCCTCTGTACAAGTATCCCTCTGCTCCCAGTGCCGATTACCACCTGTGTGTGGATACAGAAGATCTGGATCGGGCCGCGGATATAGTTGCTTCCTTTGTCAAATCCTTGCCGGAATTTGGTCAGCCGGTGCGGGGAGGTGAGCAGGATGTCAGTTGGTCTAAAATTGCGCCAGGCCAGGGAGAGACTGGGCCTTTCCCTGGAGGATGCCGAGAATGCTACGAAAATTCGCCGTAAATACCTGGAGGCATTGGAAAATGAAGCCTACCAACAGTTGCCCGGTACGGTGTATGCCCGGGGATTTTTGCGCAACTATGCCCGTTATCTGGGCCTGCCCGGTGAGGAAATGGTTCAGGAAATGGACCGGTCGCTGGCGCCAACCGGTTTGCCGGGTGAACAAAGCGGTGCCCGGGAGGCGGAGCCAGCCGAAACCAGGCGAAAGCAGCGCCCGGCGGAGCGCCGGCCCAAAGCCGGGGGTAGTCAGGAGCCCGCTGCCAGACCGGTGCGCTTGCGGACCTGGATAGCCCTGGCCGGTGCGGTGCTGGTTTTACTGGGCGGATGGGCCCTGTATGCGGCCTGGCAACCGGGAAAACCGGTTCCTGCTCCGACGCCTCCGGTGGCTCAGAAAGGCGATAAATCTACTTTACCTCCCTCAGTCAGCCCGCCTTCCGTAAACCCGGCACCGGAGGGTGTGGATCTGGTGCTCAATGTTACCGACAGCCGCAGCTGGATGCAGGTGGTGGTGGACGGCCGGGAGGAATTTACCGGTATCCTGCAGGCCGGTGAAATGAAGCAGTTTCGCGGTCAGGAGAGGATTTACGTCAAATTGGGCAACGCCGGTGTGGTGCAGGTGCAGTACAACGGGCGCAATCTGGGTGTGCTGGGCGGCGTGGGCCAGGTGATTAAACGGGAATTTACCTCTACCGGCCAGAGCTGACATGAACTGTCACTTGCTCAAGCGGCCGAAAATAAGTTATAATTAACTTCCAGGCAAAATGAAAACAAAAAGTACGATGAGCAGCCGCTGTGCTGTCATTTGAACAGCGCAGAGGAAAGTCGAGACACGCACACGCCCGGCAAGGGCGTGTAAAACGGTGCCCGGCGCAAGCCGGGGCGGGGCGACCCGACGACGGCAAAAGGAACTCTCGCAGTTCCGAGTAGCCATAAAGTGCCACAGAAACTATTTCACCGGGCGACCGGTGAGTGCAAGGGTAAACTCCACCGGCGTGCAACCCAAATAGGCAGCTCTGGCTGCGGGTAGGGGCACCTCTCGAAGGGGAGGAGGGCGGGTTCCAGTGGACCCCCCTAGATAGATGGCTGCTTGAAATAACAGAATCTCGCTTACAGTCGTGCTTTTTGTTTGATTTTGCCTGACAGTGGATCAAAGACGGGACAGGTCCTTAAAGACCCGCTCCCGTCTTTTTGGTTGTTCTAGGGGATAAACCCGCCTTCGGCCGGTGTCTGAACGGTAGGTGCATCAGATGGCAGCAGGCTGCCGGTCGGGTTGTGCACCGGGCAGGTTTTGGTGGGTACCCGGTCCAGATAGTCCAGGACAAATTCCGGGACTTCGTAGGGCAGTTTGACCAGATGGCGCACCACCCGCTCCGGACAGTTTGCGGTGGGCAGCAAACCCGAGGTGGCGCATACTTCCACCGGTACATGGGTGTTATCCACTTCTGTGGGCACTGTGCCGGCAGCGAAGTAGTCGGTGACCTGATGCTCGGGTGGCGTGTTGGGACCGGGCAGCAGGCCGGACTTGCTGTCCACGGTGGCCGTGGTGATATCGGCCGGACGGCTGAAGTCCTGGGGCGGTACATTCTGCAGGGCCCGTGCCATCACCTGACGCCAGATCGCGGCCGGGTAGGTACCGCCGTAAGCCCGGGGCATGGAACGGTTATTTTCAGTCCCCACCCAGACCACTCCCACCATCTGGGGGGTATAGCCGGCAAACCAGAGGTCGGTACCTTTTTCCGTGGTGCCGGTCTTGCCGGCCACCGGACGAGCCAGGCGGGCGTTCTGGCCGGTGCCGCTCTCCACTACCGAACGCAGCATGTCGGTAACCAGAAAAGCGGTGGCGGGGCTGATCACCTGTTTCTGCCGGGGCCGTGCTTCCTCCAGGATATGGCCGTTGGCGTCTTCGACGCGCAGGATGGCCAGCGGCTGACTCTGAATGCCTTCATTGGCCAGGGCGGTATAGGCGCTGGCCAGTTCCAGCGGGGAAACATCCCAGGTGCCCAGAGCGATGCTGGCACCGGTACGGGCCGGATCAATTTTAAATCCGAAGCGCCCGGCAAAGTCGATGGCCTGGTTTAGCCCCACACTGTCCATTACCAGTTTCACCGCCACCACATTGACCGAGTGGGTCAGGGCGGTGCGCAGGGTGATCAGTCCGCGGTATTTCCGGTCGGAGTTTTGCGGCTGATACCCGTTATAGTTGACCGGAATATCGTCCACCACTGTAGCCGGGCCCATGCCTTTCAATTCAATGGCGGGGGCATAGGCGATGATTGGTTTGAAAGCCGAACCGGGCTGGCCGGGGGAGCGCACGGCCCGGTTCCAGGCCAGCCGTCCCTTGTGTTCCCGGCCGCCCACCATGGCCAGAATGTAACCCTTGCGGGCGTCCAGCACCACCATGGCTCCCTGGACATCCTGTACGGGGGGATAATTTTTGCTGTTGGCCAGTACTTCCTCGGCAATTTTTTGTACTCTGGTGTCCAGCGTGGTGTATACTCTCAGCCCGCCCTTATAGACCAGATCCGACCCGTATTTTTCCACCAGCAGGCTGGTGATGTAATCAATGAAATAGGGATAGGGGTACTTGCGGTTGTCCGGTGTGCCGGTGGCCAGTTCCAATTTGCTTTTTTGGGCTGCCGCGGCCTCCTCGGCGGTAATAAAGCCATAGCGGGACATGTTGTCCAGGATCAGGTTGCGCCGTTTTTGAGCCGCTTCCGGGTTCTGGTAAGGCGAATAGTAGGAAGGGGCCTGGATAATACCGGCCAGCAAGGCCGCCTCCGGCAGAGTGAGTTTGGCTGCATCCTTGTTGAAATACAGCCGGGCGGCCGATTGAATTCCGTAGGCACCTTCCCCAAAATAGATTTTGTTCAGATACATTTCCAATATTTCGGGCTTGGTATAGTGCCTTTCCAGCTGGATGGCCAGAATTGCTTCCTGGATTTTACGCTTGAAGGTTTTATCCGGGGTCAGGAAGGACTGTCTGACCAGCTGCTGGGTGATGGTGCTGGCGCCCTGGTGCAGCCCGCGGCCCAGTACGTCGGTAACAGCCGCGCGGAAGATGCCAATCAGGTCCACGCCGTGATGTTCGTAAAAGCGGCGGTCTTCTGCCGCCAGGAAGGCCTGCTGCACCTGTTCGGGAATATCTTTGATTTTTACCGGTACCCGGTTTTCCGCTCCAATTGTTCCTACCGGTTTGTTGTCGCGGTCATAAACCGTGGTCGCATTGGCTGTGCTCAAGGCGGCGGTGTCGAAAGAAGGCAGGTCGTGCAGGCTGACCAGGAGCAGCCCCAGCCCGGACAGCAGCATCAGGCCGGCAAATCCTAGAGCCATGACAGTGATCAGCCGCCCCACCCGCAGCCGGCGACGTCTTTTTCTGGCAGTCAAGTTCTTCCAACCTCCCCTGTTCTGCCTGATATGCAGCATTATATCACATTCAGGCCAACAGGGAAGATGTCCGCCTTGTCAGTTTTTGCTGCCGTTTGCTATAATTAAGAGAATTGGGCTGAATGTCCGCCCGGCTCAAGTTCCTGCCGGCCCTGGGCCCGGGCCGGGCGCGGGTAATGTATCGCGGAAAGGAGTAGCTGTATGCTGGATGTAGCCAAACAACTGGAAATTATCAAAAGAGGTGTGGCGGAAATAGTGCCGGAGGAGGAGCTGGTGTCCAAACTGCAGCGGGCGGTGGCCACCGGGCGTCCTCTGAAAATAAAACTTGGTCTGGATCCCACCGCTCCCGACATTCACCTGGGGCATACGGTTGTGCTGCAGAAGATGCGCCAGTTTCAGGAACTGGGGCATGAAGTGATCATTATTCTGGGCGATTTTACGGGTCGCATCGGCGATCCCACCGGCAAATCGGAAACGCGCCGGCAGCTGACCGAGGAGCAGGTAAAAGAAAATGCCCGAACATATGAAAAACAAATTTTCAAGATCCTGGACCGGGATAAGACCAGGATTGTTTTTAACAGCAGCTGGCTGGCTCCCCTCACCTTTGCCCAGGTGATCGAACTGGCGGCCAAATACACCGTGGCCCGGATGCTGGAAAGAGAGGATTTCAGCAAGCGCTACCGGGAAGGGCAGCCCATCAGCATTCACGAGTTTTTCTACCCCCTGATGCAGGGCTACGATTCGGTGGCTCTGGCCTGCGATGTGGAGCTGGGCGGTACCGACCAGAAGTTCAACCTGCTCATGGGGCGTCATCTACAAAAAGAGTTCGGCCAGGAACCCCAGATTGCCATCATGATGCCCATTCTGGAAGGCCTGGATGGCGTGCACAAAATGAGCAAGAGTCTGGGCAACTACATCGGCATAGACGAACCGCCGCGGGAAATGTACGGCAAGACCATGTCTTTGCCCGATGAACTGATGGTGCGCTATTACGAACTGGTCACACCCCTGGCTCTGGAAGAGGTCAGGGAGATCGCGCGGGGGCTGCAAGAGGGCACCCTGCACCCGCGCGATGCCAAAATGCGCCTGGCCCGGGAGCTGGTTACTTTTTATCATGGAGCCCGGGCGGCGCAGGAAGCCGAGGAGGAGTTCAAGCGCATTTTCCAGCAGCACGACCTGCCCGACGAGGTGCCGGAATATGTGCTGACGCCCGATCTGCTGGAAGGTGGGGCCATCCAGCTCTCCCGGCTGCTGCACCAGTCGGGACTGGCGGCCAGCAACAGCGAAGCCAAAAGATTAATCCAGCAGGGCGGCGTTAAACTGGATGGCGAGAAGCTGGATGATCCCCAGATGCTGCTGCGGCCGGTGGACGGCAGCGTGCTCAGGGTGGGAAAACGCAAGTTTCTGCGCCTGCGCGTGTCACAGTAAGGGAAAATGCGGTAAACAACCGGGGTGGTTGTCCGGAGGAGACGGCTGCGCCCGGTTATTATTTTTGTTTTGTTTTCTGAATATATTGACATTTGAGCCGGACAGATTTAATCTGGTATTACCAGATTAAATCTGGTGATACCAGATGGAATAACGGGGGTGGGAGCAAGGATGGCGCGCCAGCTGGAGGAAATTGAAAAATTTATTATTGCCCGCATTCTGGCTGGAGAGTTTGCCGTGGGCAGCAGTTTGCCCGGAGAGAGGGAACTGGCCGGCCGGCTGGGGGTTACCAGAACAAATATCCGGATTGTCTTGCAGAAAATGGCTGCTGCCGGGTGGTTGAGGGTGGCGGAGCGTCATGCCACGCTGGTGAATGACTTCTGGCAAACCGGTGACCTGCACGTGCTGGCGGCCATTGTCCAGCATGCCCAGGCCGGGGCGCTGGGGGCATTATCTTTTATCGGGGAGCTCCTGGAGGTGCGTTTGGGGATGGCGCCGCTGTACGCCCGGGCGGCGGTGGAGCGTCAGCCGCAGGAAATTGCCGGTTTTTTGGAGGCAGCTCATGAAAGCATGCTGCCGGGGGAGCTGGCGGCTTATGATTGGCGGCTGCATCTTACTCTGGCCCGGCATTCCGGCAACCGGGTTTACCCGCTGCTGTTGAACAGTTTTGCTGTTCTGGGTCAGAAAATGGGGCAGGTTTATTTCCGCTATTCCGCCTGCCGCCAGGCTACCGGGCGCTTTTACAGCGATCTGAAAGATGCGGCCCGGCGCGGCGATGGGCCGGCAGCATACAGCTGTACGGAAAGAGCGATGCGGGAGTCGATCCAGCTCTGGCAGCACTGCTGGGAGGAGCTGCAGCGTGCCGGAGGGGAGGAGGTGGCCGATCATGGTGCGCCGCTGGAACGGTTGGGGTGAGGAAGAAGTTAATTACCCTCTGCCGGCCGGAGCCCGGGAAATGCTGGTGCAGCTCCTGGGGCCGGGTACACCGCCCGGCGAGGTGCGGCTGGAAGATGTGCTATCCGGGTTACCGGCCGGGCGCCTGCCGGATCATCCCCTGATCAGCGCGGATCCCGAGATCCGCCTGCGGCACAGCCGGGGGCAGAGCCTGCCGGACTGGATTGAGCTGCGCAGCGGCCGGATCGGGCGCGTACCGGACGGGGTGGCCTTCCCCGAAAGCAGTGAGCAGGTGCGGCAGCTCCTGGAATATGCTCAGGAATATGGGATCAGCGTGATTCCCTATGGGGGGGGAACCAGCGTGGTGGGGCACCTGACGCCGGTTGGTGACGCGCCGGTGCTGGCTTTGGCCCTGGGCCGGATGGATCGCCTGCTGGAAATGGATGAGCTGAGCCATCTGGCCACCTTTCAGGCCGGGGTGAGCGGTCCGCGCTTGGAAGAACAGCTGGCCGGGAAGGGGTTCACACTGGGACATTATCCGCAATCCTTTGAGTATTCCACGCTGGGGGGCTGGGTGGTCACCCGCTCCAGCGGCCAGCAGTCCCTGGGGTACGGGCGCATCGAGCGGCTGTTTGCCGGAGGCCGGCTGGAAACGCCCCGGGGGACATGGTATCTGCCGCCATTTCCGGCCAGCGCCGCCGGTCCGGATTTGCGGGAGCTGGTCCTGGGTTCGGAAGGAAGATGTGGCGTATTGACCGAGGTCACGGTGCGGGTGCGCCGCCGGCCAGCCGCAGAATATTTTGGCGGCTGTCTGCTGCCCGGTCTGGAGGCCGGTATGGCCGCCGTGCAGGAACTGGTACGGCAGCGCCTGCCGCTGGTGATGCTGCGGCTGAGCGATCCGCTGGAAACCGCCACCACCCTGGCCATGGCCGGGCAGGCCCGGCTGATGCGCTGGCTGGAGAAATACCTGAGCTGGCGGGGCTGGAAACAGAATAAATGTTTATTGTTGTTTGGTGCGGCCGGCAGTGAGCCCGAGGTGAGTTTCGCCCGCCGGCAGGTGGTTGCGGCGGTGCGCCGGTGGGGCGGAATGATGCTGGGCGGCAAACCGGGCCGGCAGTGGTACCGGACCCGCTTTCGGGTGCCCTACTGGCGCAACAGTCTCTGGGAATGCGGTTACGCTGTGGATACACTGGAAACCGCGGTGCCCTGGCGCCGGGCGGCTGTTCTGGCCGGCGAGCTGGTCCGGCAGCTGCAGCAGGGACTGGCCGGGGTAGGGGAAAAAGTGCACGCTTACAGCCACCTTTCTCATGTGTACACCGACGGGTGCAGTATTTATGTGACCTATCTATTTCGCCTGGCCCGGCATCCGGAGGAAAATTTGCGCCGCTGGCGGCAGCTCAAAGAGCTGGCCAGCCGGACTATTTTGCAGCACGGCGGCACTATCAGCCACCAGCACGGTGTGGGCCTGGATCACAAGCCCTATTTGCCGGTGGAAAAAGGCGAACCGGGCCTTAAGCTGCTGGCCGGCGCGTTCAGTTTGCTGGACCGGCATGGGATAATGAATCCGGGCAAGCTATGCTAGCGGGGTGAGAAAGTGGAATGGCGTCGGGAACTGATGGAACAGCTGGCAGGTTCCTGGGATCTGGTGGTGATCGGCGGGGGGATTACCGGGGCGGCCGTTCTCTGGCTGGCCGCGGCAGCGGGAATGAAGGCGCTGCTTTTGGAGCAAAAGGATTTTGCCTGGGGAACATCCAGCCGCTCGGGAAAGCTGGTGCACGGCGGTTTGCGTTATCTGGCCCAGGGACAGCTCGCCCTCACCCGGGCAGCCGTGCGGGAAAGGGAATGGCTGTTGCGTACCTTTCCCGCACTGGTGCAGCAGCAATCTTTTGTGATCCCCTTTGCCCCGGGCCAGACGTGGCCAGCTCTGGCCTGCCGCCTGGGCCTGGCCGTATATGACCGGCTGGCCGGGCGCAAAAGCCGCTGTCATTATGATGCCCGGCAGCTGGAGCGGGCGGTTCCCCTGCTGCCGGCTGGGAAATGGCAGCAGGGGCTGGCTTACCAGGATGCCCAAACTGATGACGCCCGCCTGGTCATGCAGGTGCTGGGTCATGCGCTGGCTCTGGGCGGGCGGGCGCTGAACTACATGCCGGTACTGGATCTGCTGGTGAACCGGGCCGGACGCGTCTGCGGGCTGGCGGTGCGCGATGCCGAAACCGGCCGGGAGTTGGAGATAGCCGCCCGCACTGTGGTCAATGCTACCGGAGCCTGGGTGGACAGCCTGCGCCGGCGCCTGGGTCTTCCGCCCATGATCAGGCCGCTGCGCGGCAGCCATCTGATTTTCTCTGCCCACAAAATACCTCTGGAGCAGGGCATTAACTTGTTCCATCCCCGGGACAGACGACCGCTGTATATTTTTCCTTGGCTGGGAGCGGTTTTAGTGGGTACTACCGACCTGGATCACCGGGGGGAATTGTCCGAGGAACCCTGCATCAGCTGCGAGGAGAAAGAATATTTACTGGAAGCTGTCCAATTTACCTTTCCTCACCTGGGACTGAGTGAAAAGGACGTTCTGGCTACTTTTGCTGGGGTGCGCCCGGTGGTGGGCAGTGGTAAAAAAGATCCCTCGCGGGAAAAAAGAGATATGCTGGTAAAAGATGAGTCTGGTCTGATAACGGTTACCGGTGGCAAGCTGACCACTTTCCGGTTAATGGCTCAAAAGGCGTTGGCAATGGCTGGTATTCGCGCAGCAGGTGTGCCTGGTAGGCTGGCAACCGGTAAGGGGGAGACAGAGGCTATTCCGTCGGCGAGGCTGGACTTGCCCCGGATCTTCTGGAACGGGGCAACAACGGGCGGAGCGGGTGGTCCGGATGATTTGATAGCCGGTACGCCCTATACCTGGAGAGAACTGGCGCATGTGGCCGCCCGGGAGATGGTGGTGCATTTGGACGACCTGTTGCTGCGCCGGCTGCGTTTGGGAATTCTGTTACCCGACGGGGGTGCGGCGCTCTTGCCGGTTATTAAGGAACGGGTGCTGGCACTTCTGGGGTGGAATGAAGATCGCTGGCAGGAAGAAGTAAACCGTTACCTGAAACTGCGCCAATCCGCTTATAGCTTGCCGGCGGGGAGGTGATCTTGTAAAATGGCTGACCAGCTGATTATCTCTATAGACGTTGGTACCCAGAGTGTTCGGGCGGTACTTTTTGATCTGCGCGGCAATATTGTGGCCATGCAGAAAGTGTCCTTGCCGCCCTGGCAGGCACCGCAGCCCGGCTGGGCGGAGCAGGAGGCTGCGGTATTCTGGCAGAGTCTCTGCCAGGCGGTGCAGTCGCTCTGGCGGGAGCATCCCGGAGTCAAAGAGCGGCTGCTCTGCGCCACTCTGACCACCCAGCGCAGCACCGTCCTGCTGCTGGATCAAGAACGGCGGTTGCTGTATCCCGCGGTTTTGTGGCCGGATCAGCGGCAGGCCCGGCTGGTGCCAGCTCTGCCCTGGTACTGGCGCTGGTTGTTCGGGCTGCTGGGGCAGCGGCGCACATTGCAATATCTGCAAGCGCAGGCCGAGGTGAACTGGTTTGCCGCTCACCGTCCGGATATCTGGCACAGGACGGATAAGGTCCTCTTTCTTTCCGGTTATCTGACCTGGCTTATAACCGGCGAGCTGGTTGACTCGGTGGGCTGCCAGGTGGGTTATCTGCCTTTTGATTACCGGCGGCAGGTCTGGGCTGCGCCCAAAGACTGGCGCTGGCACGCTCTGGCCGTGCGCCCGGAGCAGTTGCCCCGTCTGGTAAAACCGGGGCAGGTGTTGGGCCAGGTGAGCCGGCCGGCCGCGGCGGCCACCGGGATGCCGCCCGGCCTGCCCCTGATTGCCGCAGCGGCGGATAAAGCCTGCGAGGTGCTGGGTGCGGGATGCCTGGAGGAAGGGCAGGCCAGCATCAGCCACGGCACTACGGCGACCATCAATGTCACCAGCCAGCGCTACCGGGAGCCCTTGCCCCTGCTGCCTCCTTACCCCAGCGCTGTACCCGACTGTTATAACCTGGAGGTGCAGATCTACCGCGGGTTCTGGCTGATTTCCTGGTTTATTCAAGAGTTCGGTTTGCCGGAGCAGTTTGCGGCCCGGGAAAGCAGCCGGGCGCCGGAAGAGGTGTTTGACCGGGTGATCCAGGACATTCCTCCGGGCTGCCAGGGGCTGGTGGTGCAGCCATACTGGTCGCCCGGTTTGCGCCTGCCCGGACTGGAGGCGCGGGGCAGTGTGATTGGTTTTCGGGATGTGCACACCCGGGGGCATTTTTACCGGGCTTTACTGGAGGGACTGGCCTTTGCCCTGCGCGAAGGCAGGGAGAGGCTGGAAAGAAGAACCGGTTGCCCCATTACCCGTCTATGTGTATCGGGTGGCGGTTCGCGCGGCAGCCAGGTGCTGCAGATCACCGCCGGCGTGTTCAATATGCCGGTATACCGGCCGCACACCTGGGAAACCTCCGCCCTGGGAGCGGCAGTGGTGGCCGCGGCCGGCATGGGGCTGTACCATGATGTGGCTGCGGCGGCCGGGGCCATGGTGCGCTATCAGGAACCGGTTTTACCGGAGCGGGCCGCTGCCGGCGTCTATGCGGAACTCTACCAGCGAGTGTACAAGCCGTTGTACGGGCGGGTCAGGCCGCTCTACCGGGTGCTGGAGAAACTCCAGTTGCTGTAATCAAGCAGCTTTTGCCGGCATAATATGAACAAGATACCCTGCCCGGCAGCCTGTCCGGGTGCGGGGTGGACCTGTCCGGTGGTGATGGAGCGTGTTCAAAAGACGCCGTCCCTGGAAGCGCTGGTTAGCGGTGCTGCTGCTCCTGCTGGTGATCGGGTCCGGGTTGTACTGGCTGGATGCGGCATTGCGTCCGGCCTTTTTCCGGCTGGCCGCCTACCGGACCTCCCAGCTGGCCACCGCGGTGGTGAACCAGGCCGTGCAGGAGGAACTTGAGGCCGGCAATTATCAGTATCAGGATTTTATCAATGTGCACCAGGACCAGCAGGGCCGGGTGGTGCTGATGCAGGCCAATACAGTGCGCATGAACATGTTTGCCACCCGGGTCAGCCTGGCGGTGAATCGCCGGCTGGCCAGCCTGCCGCAACAAACCGTCATGTTGCCTCTGGGGTTGATTACCGGTCTGACCTGGCTGGCCGACTACGGGCCGCGCCTTGCGGTCCGCATTTTGCCGGCCGGTGAGCTGCGGGTCAGCTGGCAGGACAAATTTGAAGCGGTGGGGATCAATCAGACCAGGCATGTGCTGGCGCTGTGCCTGGTTACCGATATTAAGCTGGTTGCTCCGGTCTGGAATGAAACCGTCCCTCTCACCACCACTGTGCCGGTAGCAGAAAGTGTGGTGGTGGGCGATGTGCCGCGGGTGTACCTGGGCCTTCCCGGCTGGCAGACGCTGGAACCGGCCGGTAAATAGAATATACCGGGCTCATCCAAAAATTGTGCTTGCTTTATGGACAACCAATTAGTATAAATAATCATAGACAGTGCTGCTGCAGAGGGAGCAGTTTTTTATTTTTTTATTTAGATGGACTGATCATCCGGGGTCGCCGCGGAGGGATTACTGGTTATGAAAATCACGATTATTGGTGCGGGCAAGGTTGGTCTGGAGATCACCCGCCGTTTAACTGAGGAAGGGCACGATGTGGTGGTGGTGGACCGGGATGAGCACAAGCTCACCCAGCTCAGCGAACACCTGGACGTATTGACCCTGCGCGGCAGCGGTTCCAGCGCTCTGCTGCTTTCCCATGCCGCCATTGCCGGCAGTGACCTGCTGGTGGCTGTGACCAGCAGCGATGAAATCAACATGATCGCCTGTATGACGGCCAAACGGGTGGGGATTCCCAAAACCATTGCCCGGGTGCGCGACCCCGAGTATGCCCATGAACTGATTATCTCCAAGGAAGATCTGGGGATTGATCTGGTGATCAATCCGGAGTATGCGGCGGCTCTGGAAATAGTGCGCCTCTTAACGCTGGCCCTGCCGGTGCACCTGGAGCCTTTTGCCAATGGCAAAGTGCAGCTGCTGGAGGTGACGCTGGAGGACAGCCATGCCGGCTGGGTGAACCGGAAAGTGAAAGATCTGGTGCTGCCCGATGATCTGCTGCTAGTGGGCATCTCCCGCGGGGGGGAAATTATTATCCCTTCGGGCAAAGATCTGCTCCTGCCGGGCGATCATCTGTACTGGCTGGGCAAGGCCGGCAGCATTGAAAAGCTGGGCGGCAAGTTCAAGCGCAAACAGCGGCGCCTGCAGAACATTATTATCATGGGTGGCGGCCGCATCGCCTACTATCTGGCGGATCATCTTTCCGACCGGGGCATGCGGGTAAAGATCATTGAGCAAAACCCGCAGCGCTGCGAGGAACTGGCGGAAAAACTGCCCAATGTGCTGGTGCTGCGCGGTGACGGTACCGATGTGGATTTGTTAAAGCGGGAAGGAATCAGGGAAACCGATGGCTTTATCGCGGTGACCGGCATTGACGAGGAAAACCTGCTCATTGCCCTGCTGGCCAAGCAATTGGGGGCCAAACGGGTCATCGCCAAAGTAAGCCGGCCCAGTTATGCCCCGCTGGTGGAAAAGCTGGGGGTGGATGCGGCGATTAGCCCCCGCTTGATTACCATTGGAGAAATTTTGCGCTTCATCAGGGGCGGGCGCTTGCTGTCGCTGGTGCTGCTGCTGAACGAGCAGGCCGAAGTCATGGAGCTGATTGTGCAGGCGGGAAGCCGGCTGGCCAACAAGATGCTGGCCAGGGCTGGACTGCCGCGGGGCGTGATTGTGGGGGCCATCAGCCGTGATAACAGGATTATCATTCCCCGGGGTCAGGAGATGATTCTGCCCGAAGATCGCCTGGTGGTGTTTGCTCTGGGACACAACGTGCATCTGGTGGAAGCCATGTGTGCAGCGGGAGGCATCTGAGCTTGAACAGACTGCTGATCATCAAAACACTGGGACTGGTGCTGCTGTGCGAAGCGGTTTTGCTCCTGCCTTCCTGGCTGTTGGCCCTGGCCAGACAGGAGGCCGATGCCCGGGCGCTGTTTTTTTGTTTGTTGCTCACCGCTTCCGCCGGTGGACTGATGATGCTGGCCCGGCCCCGCAGTACCCAGGTGGGTTACCGGGAAGGTTTTGTGATTGCGGCGCTGGCCTGGTTTTTTTGTGCCCTGTTCGGATCTCTGCCCTACCTGTTTACCGGTACGCTGAACAGCCTGGCGGACGCTTTCTTTGAAGCCATGTCCGGTTTTACTACAACCGGGGCTTCGGTGATCCGGGACGTGGAGGCGCTTTCCCACGGCCTGCTGCTCTGGCGCAGCACCACCCACTGGCTGGGCGGCATGGGGATCATTGTGCTCACCCTGGCGCTGATTCCCTCGCTGAAGATTGCGGGCATGCAGCTTTTCAAAGCCGAAGTGCCCGGTCCCACCAAGAGCAAGATGGTGCCGCGCATTGTGAACACATCCCGGGAGCTGTACAAGGTCTACCTGATCATTACAGCGGCCGAAATTGTCCTGCTCAAACTGGCCGGCATGGATTTGTTCGATGCGGTGATCCACACTTTCGGCACGGTGGCTACCGGCGGGTTTTCCAGTAAAAACCTCAGCATCGGGGCCTATGACAGTCTGGCCATAGAGCTGATTATCAGCTTCTTCATGATCATCTGTGGCATGAACTTTGCCCTGCATTTTTATTTGCTCAAGGGCAAATGGCGTCCTCTCTGGGAAGACAGTGAAACCCGGCTGTACCTGGGGATTATTGCCACCAGCACCCTGCTGATTGGCTGGGAGCTAAGCAGTTCTCTGGACCTGTCCTGGGGACAGGCCCTGCGCCAGTCGCTCTTTCAGGTATCGTCAATTATTACCACTACCGGTTTTGCCTCGGCCGACTTTGATCAATGGCCGCCTTTCAGCAAATTTGTCCTGCTGGCCCTGATGTTCATCGGGGGATGTGCCGGCTCCACCGGGGGCGGCATTAAAAGTGCTCGCCTGCTCATACTGGTCAAAGCGGTTTCCCGCCAGGTGACCAGGTTGCTCCATCCCCAGGCCGTGGTGCCGGTGCGGCTGGGTACGGGGGTGGTGAGCCGGGAAGTGGTGGAAAGTGTCCAGAATTTTTTCTTTCTATATATCTTGATTCTGGCTGCGGCAACCCTGGTCATTGCCGCCCTGGGTACAGATATGGTCAGCTCCCTGTCGGCAGTGGCGGCCACTCTGGGCAATGTGGGGCCGGGTTTCGGTCTGGTGGGGCCCATGACCAACTATGCCGATCTGCCGGCAGTGGCCAAATGGATTCTCTCACTGTGCATGCTGACCGGGCGTCTGGAGATCTATACGGTGCTGGTGTTTTTCAGCATAAAAACCTGGCGGGATTAGCGTAATTTGTGCTAAAATATTTTCGGCAATGCGGGAAGGGAGATGAGCATTTTGTCCGGGCACTCCAAGTGGTCGACAATCAAGAGAAAAAAGGCGAAGGTTGACGCGCAGCGGGGCAAGATCTTTACCCGCCTTTCCAAAGAGATTATTGTGGCCGCCCGGCTGGGGGGCGGCGATCCCGACAATAACCCGCGCCTGAAAGCGGCGATCATGCGGGCCAAGGAAGCCAATATCCCCAATGATAACATCCAGCGGGCCATCATGAAGGGCACCGGTGAACTGGGCGGCGGTAATTACGAAGAGCTGATCTATGAAGGATATGGGCCGGGCGGGGTGGCGGTAATGATGGAAATCATGACCGACAACCGCAACCGCACCGCGGGGGAAATCAGGCACCTGTTTGCCAAAAATGGGGGTAACCTGGGTGAGACCGGCTGTGTGGCCTGGCAGTTCCAGAAGAAGGGCCTGATTGTGGTGGAGCCGGGCGCTGGTATATCCGAGGACGAACTGCTGCTGGCTGCTCTGGATGCCGGTGCGGAGGACATGAAAACCGAAGAGGACAGCTATGAGATCTACACCGCGCCGGAGGAGGTGGAGGCGGTCAGGCAGAAGCTGGTGGAACAGGGCATGGTGGTGGCGGCTGCCGAGGTAACCATGCTGCCCCAGACCACGGTGCAACTCTCCGGCAAGGAAGCGGAGCAGATGCTCAAGCTGATGGAAGCGCTGGAAGAGCACGATGATGTGCAGGAGGTATATGCCAATTTTGTTATAGATGAACAGTAACCATCCTTATGTTTAAGGGTGGTTTTTGTTTAAACGTCTGTTCTGCCGGGAATAATTACTGGGTAATAAGGCGATTTTATCTGGCAGGAGGACGGCGTTTTGAAAAGCGTATTTAAAGCAGGCCTGTTGCTGGTCATAACATCTCTGGCAGTGTATCTGGGCCTGGGGCTGGGGGTGGCGCCGGGCCTGTCGCTGGCTGAGCTGCCCGGTTTAAACCAGCTGGCTGCCGGCAGGGTGCCGGACAAAAATTTGCTTCAGGAAAAATATATCTACTGGTGTGGCGAAACTCACCTGGTTTATCAGGGGGAGATATACAGACAGCTGCAGGGGAAAAGCCTGGCTCAGATCCAAGAAATCTTTCCCGCAGCCGAGGGATGGCAGGTCTATGTAGATGAAAAAGGCTGTTTGCATCTGGACCGCCACATTGAGGGCTTTTGCAGCAAGCATACGGCCTACCGGCACCTGGGACTAAAAGGGCAGCATCTGGCCATTTATCAGGGGCCGCTGGGCTATAACCAGAAACTGCTGCAGGTGCTGGAGGGTAAGGATATCCAGTCATTACCGGCCCGGTGGCAGGAGAGGATCAAGCAAGCGGAAAATTACCGGCAGTTACCTGAGGATGAAAAATTACGCCTGCAGGAAGAACTGGAATTTTCCGATGAACTGGCTCTGCAGGCGGCTCTGGACAATCTGGACGAGGAAAATTCCGACTGGTGACAACCGGTCGGGTTTTTATTTTTGCGGCAGGAATAAGCCGCTGCTGGCAAGAAATTTATTAAGATGCTCGGGTGTCCGGGTGGGTAAATTTTGTAAACGAGGTTTGGAAGATGCTGAAAAAATTGCTTGCGGCTGGCATAATGGTCATTTTTATTGCTGGAGGATTGGTCTTGTATTTATACCATACTGGTTGGAGGGGTGTTTCCAAGCAGCTGACGCAGGATGCGCTGCAGCGGGCGGAAAAACAGGTGGTGTCGGCAGCGGTGCAAAAGCAAATACAGCAGGATATGCAGCAAATGCGCCAGCAAGTGCAGTCCGGGGATAGCCATCCGGCATCACCCGGGGCGCCGGGCAACAGCAACCGGCAGGGCCCCGGGCCCAGTGTACAGCAGGAGATAGAAAACCGCTATCTGGATTTGCTGCAAACCCGCGTGGGCAGTTATGAAAGCCGGCTGTACGGGCTTTTATATGCGGCCAGGGAGGAGTACCGGGCCGCCAGAAAGAATGGTGGCTCGCTCAGGGAAATAGCGCGCAAATATCTGGGGGCCGGGCGGGCGCTGGAAAGCCAGTGCGATGCGGAAGTGGACGCTATCCTGGCCAGTTTTGCGCAGGAGCTGCAAAGCAACAACCTGTCCACGGCTGTGGTGGAGCGGGCCCGGAACGCCTATGAAACGGCCAAGTCCGAGCGGCGGGCCCAGATATTACAAACAATTACCAAACAGGCGGGTCAATAAATTGATGAAGATCATCGCCATCGATCCTGGTCTGGCTATCACCGGCTATGCTCTGCTGGAAGTGCGGGCGGATGGCCGGATCCGGGCGCGACACTATGGAGCGCTGAAGACCCCGGCCGGTATGCCTTTGCCGGAGCGGCTTGAGGAAATCTACCGCCAGCTCACGGCCTTGATTGAACAATATCAACCGGCCGAGGCGGCTCTGGAAGAACTGTTTTTCAATAAAAATGTGTCCACCGCCCTGACCGTGGGGCAGGCCCGGGGCGTGGCTTTGCTGGCTCTGGCCCGGGCCGGGCTGCCGATATATGAATATACCCCGCTGCAGGTAAAACAAGCGGTGGCGGGGCATGGCCGGGCTGCCAAAAATCAAGTACAATATATGGTGCGCATGCTGCTGTCCCTGCCGGAAGTGCCCGGGCCGGATGATGTGGCCGATGCCCTGGCGGTGGGGCTGTGTCATGCCTTCAGGCTCCAGAACAGGGGAGTGTGGCCGGAGTGATTGGTTTTATTCGCGGCAAGCTGTTTCAAACCGGTAGCGACTATGTGCTGGTGGATGTACAGGGGATTGGTTATCATATTCAGGTACCCCGGCGGCTGTTGGCCCGTTTGCCCGCCCCCGGGGAAGAAGTAATGCTGTACACCTGCCTGCTGGTACGGGATGATGATGTCAGCCTGTATGGTTTTGATAGTGAGCAGGGTCAAAAGATCTTTCGCCTGCTGATCAGCGTTTCGGGGGTGGGGCCCCGGGCGGCCCTGGCGCTGCTCTCGGTGGCCGAACCGGAAAAACTGGCGGTGGCCATAGCGGAAGAAAACCTGGCCCTGCTGACCAATGCGCCGGGCGTGGGGAAAAAAACCGCGCAGCGCATTGTGGTGGAAGTAAAGGATCGCATGCGCCAGATGACGGCAGGCGCAGCGGTGGCCGGTGCTTCCGGCGGGGGGATGGTCGAGCAGGGGGCCGGGGAAGCCGCCCTGGCTTTGCAGGCCCTGGGTTACAGCTGGTCCGAGGCCAGAGGGGCAGTGGTGGCCGTAATGCAGCAGCAGGGAACCATGCCGGTGGCCGATTTGATCAAGGCTGCCCTGAAGTTGCTGGCAGCCGGAAAGGTGGTGTAGCATGGAGAAGGGTGGTCGGGAGAGAATTGTTACCCCGGCAGTGCACCAGGACGATCTGGAAGGGGAGTATTCACTGCGGCCGCGCCGCCTGGCCGAGTATATTGGGCAAGATCAGGTGAAGGAGACCATCTCGGTCTTCATCCAGGCGGCCCGGCAGCGGGGCGAGCCGCTGGATCACGTCCTGTTGTTTGGACCGCCCGGACTGGGCAAAACCACTCTGGCATCCATTATTGCTCATGAACTGGGCGTAAATCTGCGCGTTACATCGGGCCCGGCCATAGACCGGCCGGGTGATCTGGCCGCCATTTTAACCAACCTGGCGCCTGGCGATGTGCTGTTCATTGACGAGATCCACCGCTTGAGCCGGCAGGTGGAGGAAGTGCTCTATCCGGCCATGGAAGATTTCGCGCTGGACATCATCATTGGCAAGGGACCGGGGGCCCGCAGCATTCGCCTGGACCTGCCCCGTTTCACCCTGGTGGGGGCGACCACCCGGGCCGGATTGCTCACTTCGCCGCTGCGCGACCGGTTTGGTGTGATTAGCCGTTTGGAATACTACGGGGTGGAAGACCTGACCCGGATCATTCTCCGCTCGGCCCGCATCCTGGAAGTGGCTATTGAGCCCGCCGGGGCGACCGAGATCGCCTGCCGTTCCCGGGGAACACCCCGGGTGGCCAACCGGCTGCTTCGGCGGGTGCGCGATTATGCTCAGGTGAAAGCGGATGGCACCATTACGGCCGCGGTGGCCCGAGAGGCCCTGCAATTTATGGAGGTGGATCCGCTGGGTCTGGACAGCATCGATCGCCGTATCCTGAGCGTGATTATCCAAAAATTCCACGGCGGACCGGTAGGACTGGACACCATTGCCGCCAGCACGGGGGAAGAGCCCGGCACTCTGGAAGATGTGTACGAACCCTACCTGTTACAGCTGGGCTTTATTGACCGCACGCCGCGCGGGCGGGTGGCCACGCCGCATGCCTACAAGCATCTGGGCCTGCCGGTGCCGGGAAGGCCCAGAGCGCTGTTTGACTAAAAGAGGTGAAGAGCTTGCGTATTCTCCTGCATATCTGCTGCGCCCCCTGTGCCATCTGGCCGGTAGAGAAAATGCGCCAGGACGGGCACGCCCTGCAGGGCTATTTTTACAACCCCAACATTCATCCCTATACCGAGTTTAAACGCCGGCGGGACACCCTGCAGGATTATGCCCGGAGCATTGATTTGCCGGTGATTTTTGATGGGCGCTACGAGCTGGAAACTTTTTTGCGAGCGGTGGCGCACCGGGAAAATGAGCGCTGTCTGCACTGCTATACCATGCGCCTTACCGAGGCAGCCGTAATGGCCCGCCGGGAGGGCTGTGATGCTTTCACCAGCACCCTGCTGGTCAGTCCCTGGCAAAAACACGATTTGATCCGCCGGCTGGGCGAGGAAATCGGCCGGTCGGCCGGGGTGCCGTTTTATTATGAAGACTGGCGTCCCGGTTACAAACAGGCCACGGCGCTTTCCCGTCAGCTGCAGCTGTACCGGCAGCCTTATTGCGGCTGTATCTACAGTGAAAAAGAGCGCTATTACCGGGAACCGGAGGTGAGCAGGGCATGACCCCCCTGGATATGCTGGGCCGCTGGCTGCTCTGGAGCGGGCTGATCCTGGCCGGGCTGGGCCTGCTGCTGCTTTTCGGAGGGAAATTTCTCTCTCTGGGGCGTCTGCCGGGAGATGTGGTCTGGCAGAAAGGTCCGGTGACCTTTTATTTCCCCATTGTCACCTGTATAGTGCTGAGCCTTTTGCTGACTTTGTTACTGAATATTTTTTTCCGGCGCTGATGGTTACCGGCTGGACTAACTGCAAAAGAGGGCTGTACAACATGGGCAAATTTTTTATCCGGCTGTGGAGTGTTTTTTTATTAGTTGTATCGGGCATGGTGCTGCTGGCTCCAGCGAACGCCCGGGCCCAGGACTGGCCCGCGACCATTAAAGTGGGGCTGGCCCAGAATGTATCCGAGCAGCAGTTTCAGGTAGAGGGCAACTACCTGTTGCTGGAATTGAATGGCGCCCGGCCGCTGGCTGTGCTGGAGGAAGGAAAGGATTACCGGGTTAAAGTGCAGGACGGGGAGCTGGCTTTTTACCAGGGGGAACGCTGCCTCTGGCAGGGCAGCGCTGATCTCTGGCTGCGCCGGGGCGGCCGGCCGCTGCTGGTGCAGAGTGCCAGCGGGCAAACCGCAACAGCCTTCCCCGGCGGGGAGCGTGGTCTGTATGTGCAGGCCGCCGGCGGTTTGTACAGGATGGCCGATTTAAACGCTGTTCCGGTGCTGATCACAGCGGCGGGCCAGCAGCCGCTGGCCGGTGAGCCGGGCACCAGCGGCCATGTGCAGTTTTCCGGCGAACCGCTGAGCGGCGGTTACCGGGGAGATATGCTGTTTCTAGGGCGGGATAATGGTTACCTGCTGGTCAATCAACTGCCTGTAGAGGAATATCTGTACGGTGTGGTGCCAGCGGAAATGCCTTCCAGCTGGCCGGCGGAGGCGCTGAAAGCGCAGGCGGTGGCCGCGCGCACCTATGCCATCAAGCAGATCATGTCCGGCAATGCGGCCAGCCGGGGCTTCGATGTTTGGCCCGATGAGCGCAGCCAGGTGTATCTGGGCCTGCGGGTGGAAAACCCGGCTACCGCTGCGGCGGTGGATGGCACCCGGGGACAGATACTCACATATAAGGATCAGGTGATTGATGCCCTGTTTCACAGCAGCAGCGGGGGATACACCGAAAACAGCGAAGATATGTGGCAGAACCCGGTAGCCTATCTGCGGGGCAAACCGGATCCCTATGATCAAAATGATCGTCATTATAACTGGCAGGTCAATTTTACGGCTGACCAGCTGGCCAGACAATTGAACTGGAGCAAGTATAATCTGACCACCGTGACCGATGTGCAGGTGCAAGAGCGCACGGCGGTGGGCCGGCGCATTAAAAGGCTCCAGATCACCGGTTTGGATCAGTCCGGCAATACTGTACCAATCGAAATTGCCAATGCCGACCGGCTGCGCCGTGTGCTGGCTTTAAAGAGCGCCCCGTTTGATGTGCAAAAACAGTACGACCAGCAGAATAACCTGGTGGCCGTGGTTTTCACCGGCAGCGGCTGGGGACATGCCCTGGGGATGCCCCAGTGGGGGGCGCGGGGGATGGCCCAGCAAGGTTATAACTACCGGGAGATCCTGTCATACTATTTTACAGACGTTCAGTTAGCCAGTATCTTTCAGGATTAAGGGGAATGACTTTGCGCGTAGACGATTTTGATTACCACCTGCCGCCGCAGCTGATTGCCCAGCAGCCGGCGGTGGAGAGAGAGCTGTCCCGACTGATGGTGCTGCACCGGGAGCCATTTTCCCTGGAGCACAGATTATTCAAGGATTTACCCGCCTATCTGCGGGCAGGAGATTGTCTGGTGCTCAATGAGAGCAAGGTCATCCCGGCCCGGCTCCGGGCAGTGCGCGAGCCGGGCGGCGGGCGGGTGGAAGTGCTGCTCCTGCACCAGATCGAGCCCAATGTTTGGGAAGCGCTGGTGCGTCCGGGACGCAAGGTGCCGCCGGGCACCACACTGCTGCTGGGCGGTGCGGAGCAGTCCATCCGGGGGCTGGTGCTGGAAAAGACCGCCGCCGGCGGGAGGGTGATCCGGTTTGACAGCCCGCGGCCCCTGCTGGAGGTGCTGGATGAACTGGGCAGCCTGCCGCTGCCGCCCTATATCAGGGAGCAGCCGGCCGATCCCCACCGTTACCAGACGGTGTATGCCCAGGTGCCCGGGTCGGTGGCGGCACCTACAGCCGGCCTGCATTTTACTCCCCGCCTGCTGGAACAGCTGCAGGACCAGGGCGTACAAATTGTGCGCCTGATCCTGCATGTGGGGCTGGGCACTTTTCGCCCGGTGCAGGTGGACCGGGTGGAAGAACATACCATGCATGCCGAGTATTATGAGTTGACCGAAGCAGCGGCCCGGGTGATCAACCGGGTGAAAAGATCCGGAGAGGGACGGGTGATTGCCGTGGGAACCACCAGCACCCGCTGTCTGGAAAGTGTGGCCGCGCCCGATGGCACAGTGCAGGCGGGCCGGGGGATGACCGATATTTTCATCTACCCGGGATACCGGTTTAAAGTGATTGACGGGCTGATCACCAATTTCCACCTGCCCCGCTCCACTCTGCTCATGCTGGTCAGTGCTCTGGCCGGCCGGGAGAAGATTCTGGCCGCCTATGCGGAAGCGGTACGCCTCTCTTACCGTTTCTTCAGTTTTGGCGATGCCATGCTGATTATTTGAATAGTCTCTGGCAGCTTGGGTAATTATTAGAAAAAGAGGAGACCATATGGCTGTTACCTACACGTTGATTAAGAGCGATCCCCACAGCCGGGCCCGGGCGGGCATTTTGCACACCCCGCACGGCGATGTGCCCACTCCGGTGTTTATGCCCGTGGGAACCCAGGCCACGGTGAAAACCATGACGCCGGAAGAGGTCTACCAGGTCGGCGGGCGGATGATTTTGAGCAACACCTACCACCTCTACCTGCGTCCCGGACACGAGCTGGTGCGGCGGGCCGGCGGACTGCACCGATTTATGAACTGGACCGGGCCCATCCTGACCGACAGCGGTGGTTTCCAGGTTTTCAGCCTGTCCTCCCTGCGCCGGGTGGAGGAGGACGGTGTGCGCTTTCGTTCCCACATTGACGGATCGGAACACTTTTTCAGTCCGGAGTTTGCCGTGCAGATCCAGGAAGCGCTGGGCAGTGATGTGGCCATGGTTTTTGACGAATGTGCCCCTTATCCCTGCGACTACGAGTATGCCCGCCGGGCCATGCTGCGCACCACGCGCTGGGCGGAGCGCTGCCTTAAGGCGCACACGCGTCCGGATCAGGCGCTTTTTGCCATTGTCCAGGGCGTAACCTATCGCGATTTGCGGGAGGAAAGCGCCCGGCAGCTGGTGGCCATGAATTTTCCCGGCTATGCGGTGGGTGGTTTGAGTGTGGGAGAGCCCAAATCCTTGATGTACGAAGTGCTGGATTATACCGTGCCTCTCTTGCCGGAAAACAAGCCCCGTTATTTGATGGGGGTGGGCTCGCCCGATTGCCTCGTGGAGGGAGTGGCCAGGGGCATAGACATGTTTGACTGCGTACTGCCCACCCGCATTGCCCGCAACGGTACCGTGTTCACCCGGCAGGGCCGGCTGGTGGTGCGCAATGCCGAGTACAGGGAAGATTTCACCCCGCTGGAGGAGGGCTGTACCTGCTACACCTGCCGGAACTTCACGCGGGCCTATATCAGGCATCTGATCAAGGCCAATGAAATCCTGGGCCTGCGCCTCACCACCATCCATAACCTGCACTTCCTGCACAATTTGATGGGACAAATCAGGCAGGCCATCCTGGAAGGAAATTTTGCCCGCTGGCGGGAGGAATTCTGGGCCGCCTGGCAGGACACCGCCTGTGAAGAAAAATGAGTCAAATTTAATCTGCTGCCGAGAGGAAATTGGCCCGAAAGGGGAGAATAACACACATTTGGGAAAGGAGGCTTGGAGAGTTGAATAATTCACAGCTGGTCAGTCTTTTTTATATTGTCGCCCTGTTTGCCCTGCTGTACTTCTTGATGATCCGTCCCCAGCAGCAGCGGCAGAAAAAACACCAGCAAATGTTGAAAAGTTTGCAGGTAAATGACCGCGTGATTACCATTGGCGGCATATATGGCACCATTGTCAAAATTAAAGAAGACAGCGTGATCTTGCGTCTGGCTGACAATGTTCGTGTCGAGTTTTTAAAGTCCGCCATCAGTCAGGTCATCCAGTCGGGTGACGCTGAGCCCAACGAATAGACTGCGGGAGAGAGTGGCCGGGGCTGCTCTCTTTTTTATGGTTTTTGCAGCAACATCTGCTTGAAAGCGGGGGAAAACCGGAAAATGAAATGGAGCAAATTTCTGACCCTGGCAGTGGTCCTGCTGCTGGTGGCGGCCGTGGCCGTGGTGGCGGTGGTGCCGCTGGGGGTGAAAAATGCCACCTGGAACAAGTATTTTCCAGTAGTTAAAGACATTAATCTGGGCCTGGACTTGCGCGGCGGTGTACATGTGGTGCTGGAAGCCAAGGATACCCCCGAGGCCAAAGTTACACCAGAGGCCATGCGCCAGCTGCGGGCGGTGATTGAGAACCGGGTCAACCAGTTTGGGGTGGCCGAACCGGTCATCCAGCAGCAGGGCGAGCGCCGGCTGATTGTGGAGCTGGCCGGCATCAAGGACCCGGAAAAAGCGGTTAACGATCTGGTGAAAGTGGCTTATCTGGAATTTAAAACCATGGACGGCCAGACCATTCTCACGGGGGCCGACCTGAAAGATGCCCGGGAAGCCAAAGATCCTACTTCAGGCGCGGTGGAAGTGGACCTGGAGTTTACGCCGGCCGGGGCGAAAAAATTTGCCGATGCCACCACCGCCAATGTGAACAAGCAAATTGCCATCCTGCTGGATGGCCAGGTGCTGCAGGCGCCCACGGTGCAGGAACCCATTCTCAACGGCCGGGCCCGCATCACCGGTTATCGCAGTCTGGATGAGGCCCACACCATTGCCATCTTGTTGCGTTCCGGTGCTCTGCCGGTCAAGGTGGATGTGGAAGAAAAGCGGGCGGTGGGCCCGGCCCTGGGCGCCGACTCGCTGGCCAAGTCCAAACATGCCGCTGTAGTGGGTACAGTGGCCATTCTGGTCTTCATGCTCTTCTATTACCGCCTGCCGGGGCTGATTGCCAACTTTGCCCTGCTGGTTTATGCCCTGATCGTGCTGTTCATTTATGTGGGCATGCATGTGACCATGACGTTGCCCGGCATTGCCGGTTTTCTGCTTTCGCTGGGCATTGCTGTGGATGCCAACGTGGTCATTTTTGAACGGATTAAGGAAGAACTCAGGGCCGGCAAGAGCGTTGGCGCGGCCATTGATGCCGGGTTCAAGCGCGGCTTTGTGGCGGTGTTTGACTCCAATGCCACCACTGTGCTGGCCGCCATTGTGCTTTATTATCTGGGTACCGGTCCCATCCGCGGCTTCGCGGTTACGCTGATCATTGGTATTGCCGCCAGCATGTTTACGGCCATTACTCTGACCCGCTGGCTGCTGCGCCTGGTGGCGGCGGCCAATATTTCCAAAAATCCGCGCGTATACGGGGCGTAAGGGGGGAAGACGGTGTTTCATTTTATTAAACTGCGCAAATACTGGTATATCTTATCACTGGTCATTATTATTCCCGGTCTTTTTTCCCTGATGGTGCGGGGTTTGAATCTGGGTATTGATTTCACCGGCGGCAATATTCTGGAAGTGCGCTTTGCTCAGCAGGTGACCATCGATCGGGTGCGCCAGGTGGTGGAGAATCTGGACCTGGGCAGCGGGCGCAATGTGCAGCAGAGCGGTGAGCGGGATTTTATCATCCGCACCCGCCCTTTAAGCCAGGAGGAGAGCAACAAGCTGCTGGATGCCCTGCAGAAAAATGAGGGCCAGGTCACCCTGCTGCGCAGTGCCCACGTCGGGCCGGTGATTGGGAAGGAACTGACCCGCAACGCCCTGCTGGCTCTTTTAATCGCCTCGGTGTTGATGGTGGTTTACATCACCCTGCGCTTTGAATTCAAGCAGGGGATTGCCGCCATTATCGCCCTGTTGCACGATGTGCTGGTGACCACGGGCCTTTTCTCCATTTTTCAGTTCGAGGTGGACAGCGCCTTTGTGGCGGCCCTGCTGACCATCATTGGTTACTCGATCAATGATACCATCATTATTTTTGACCGGATCCGCGAGAACATGCGCGTGCACCGGCGGGTTGAGGAACTGGGCGAACTGATCAATGTCAGCCTGTGGCAGACCCTGTCCCGCTCCATCAACACGGTGCTGACCGTGCTGTTTGTGTTGCTGGCCCTGTATTTCCTGGGCGGTACCCCCATCAAGAACTTCGTGCTGGCCATGCTGATTGGCGTATCCAGCGGGGCCTATTCCTCTATTTTCAACGCCAGCCCGGTGTGGTACGACTTGAAGATGATGGAGAAGAAGAAATCACTGCGCACCGCCTGATAGAAAGCTGACTGGTAATATATAGATCGCAGGCCCGTGCTGCCAGCACGGGTCTTTTTTTACTTTTTCGGGTAAATTATCTCCAGGAGGGATGGGCCGATGCGGCAGGGCAGACCGGTTCAGACCGAGCTTCTTCAGGCGTTGCAGGATAAAATAACCCGGCTGACGATCAACCTGGAGAAAATGAAACTGGCCGAATATGTGGATTTGTTGCACAACACCCCGCGCCTCCTGTGGGTCAACTTCATCTCGGGGATTGCCCGGGGCCTGGGGATAGCCATTGGATTTGCCCTACTGGGGGCGGTGGTGATCCTGATCTTGCGCAAAATAGTGACGCTCAATCTGCCTGTGGTGGGCAATTTTATCGCCGACATTGTGGATATTGTGCAGGCCCAGCTGGAAAGCCGCAAATACTAACCGTGCCTGCGGGCCTTTAAGGCGTACCACCAGCATACAACAAGGAGCTGTGATCAATGGGAACCAGAAGACATCTGGACATCATTCGCCGCCAGCTGGAAAAACAGAAAGCCGAGCTGGAGGAACTGGCTGCTTCCCTGCAGGAAAGCGGTCTGGACGAGCCCATGGCCGAATCGCTGGGCGAGATTTCGCTTTATGACAACCATCCGGCCGATGTGGCCACGGAAATATTTGAGCGCAGCAAGGATCTGGCCCTGAAAGAACGGGTAAAAATAACACTGGGAGCGATCCACCAGGCTCTGCAAAGCATGGATCAAGGCACCTACGGTATCTGTACCGTTTGCGGCCGGCGCATACCCTGGGAAAGGCTGCAGGCCGTGCCCCAGACCACCAGGTGCCGGGACTGCCAGGAAGCCAGTGAGGGTACACCGGTGCACCAGGGCCGGCCGGTGGAGGAAGAGGTGCTGGAGGATATTCTCCGGCAGCCTTTCCGGTCCGGTTCGGAGAACGTCCAGTTTGACTGGATGGATGCCTTCCGCAGTGTGGCCCGCACCGGCGAGCACGCGGCCGGGTCGGGCGATGGTGCCTACTACGGTGATCTGGACATTATTGATGAGCGCAGCGGGGCGGTGGCAGGGGTGGACCACATCCCGGTGGAAAAAATTGATGGAGTCTGGTATGAAGATTCGTAATGTTAACCTGTTTATAAATTTTACAGCAGGAATTTGTATATCGGTGTAGAAAATAGTCCAATGTAAACAATATAGACATGTGTTTCTTTTTTGCAACACAACCGGGGGTGGGGTAAGTTGCCGGGCAAGAGCCAGCTGGATTTGCATACTTTGATGGATAATACTGCCAATCACATTCTGGCTGTGGACACGGCGGGCAAGATCATCTACGTGAACCGGGCGGTGGAGCGCTTTCTGGAGTTGCCCGCCGACCAGATTCTGGGCCGGCATGTGAAGGATTTTTTTCCCACCACCGGGCTGCTGGAAGTGATGGTGGATGGCAAGCCACAGCTGGGGCGCCGCCTGCACCTGAAGAACGGTATGTATATCACCAACCGCACTCCAGTAATCGTGAACGGCCAGATTGTGGGGGCCATCGCGGTTTTTCAGGAGATCACCGAGATTCAAAACCTGATTGATGAACTGAGCAGTGATAATGAGCGCATCCGGGAACTGAAAAACCTGCTGGAGACCATCCTGGATCTGTCCAGCGACGGTGTGGTGGCGGTGAACCGGGACTATGTGATTACTCTGGTCAATCGCAATTTTGCCAATTTCTTTAACAAGACACCCGAGGAAATCATCGGCAAAAAAGTGCATGAGGTGTATGGCAACCCCATTTTCCCCAAAGCCATGGAGACCGGTGAGCCCGAGTACGGCTATATTACCACCCTCAATGGCCAGGAAATCATCGCCAACCGGGTGCCCATCATCAAGGACGGTCAGATTGTGGGTGCCCTGGGCACGGTGGTCTTTCGCAATGTGGATGACCTGTATGCCTTGATGAAAAAGATCCGCAACCTGAAAAGCCAGCTGGATTATTACAAGGACGAACTGGAACGGATGCACCGCACCCACTTCTCTTTCGACCAGATCATCGGCAGCAGCCGCAGCCTGCAAAATGTCAAGGAAATTGCCCGACGGGTGGCTTTGAGCAATTCCACCGTGCTGATTCAGGGGGAAAGCGGTACGGGCAAAGAGCTGTTTGCCCATGCCTTGCATACGGAAAGCCTGCGTTCCAAGGGTCCTTTTGTCAAAGTGAATTGCGCGGCGGTACCGGAAAATTTGCTGGAAAGCGAGCTTTTCGGCTATCAGGAGGGGGCATTCACCGGGGCCAGAAAAGGAGGCCAGATCGGCAAATTTGAACTGGCCAACGGGGGAACCATTTTTCTGGATGAGATTGGCGACATGTCTTTTACCATGCAGGCCAAACTGCTCCGGGTATTGCAGGAGAAGGAAGTGGAACGGCTGGGTGACAGCAAACCTCGGCGTATTGATGTGCGGGTGATCTGCGCCACCAACCGCAATCTGGAAGAACTGATTGCCCGGCATGAATTCCGCGAAGACCTGTACTACCGGATCAATGTGGTGACCCTGGCCATTCCGCCGCTGCGGGAGCGTCTGGATGACCTGCCCGAGTTGATTGAGCATTTTATCAGCAAGTTCAACAAGCAGTTCGGCCAGCGGGTGCACGGCATCTCGGAGGAAGTGCGGGAAATTTTCTGGCAGCACCACTGGCCGGGCAATGTGCGGGAACTGGAAAATGTGATTGAGCGGGCTTTTAATGTGCTGGACGGGCCGGTGATCCAGAAAAAGCACCTGCCCATGTACCTGCAAAAGATCAGCCTGCAAAAAGGGATGCGCTCCCACCAGATCGGCCTGCCCAACCTGGTGGAAGAAGCGGAAAAAGAGGCCATTCTGGAAGCCCTGGCGGCCGCCGGGGGCAACAAGCGCCAGGCGGCCAAATTGCTCGGCATTTCGCGAGCCGGTCTGTACAAGAAACTGAAGCGCTACGGTATCAAGGATGATTGACAGGGCCCGGGCCGGCCCTGTTTCCATTCTGATGTGTTGACTGAATGTCTACCCGGTGGACAGGTGACAAAACAGGCCGCCCGGTGCCGCTGTCCGGAACCGGAGCAGCCACCGGGTACCAAAAAACTTATCCTGTTGTCGCATAGGCGGGACATCCGGTGTATGCACTGTAGACACTGCGGTGCACCACTGCTCCGCGAGAAAGGGCGCCACAAGCGGTCATTTCAATATTCTATAAATTCAAAATAATTGGCACAAATATTGCTAGTCCCATTGCTGAACCGATGACAGGATGAAAACAATACGGGGAGGTATCATCATAATGGCAGTACAGTCGATGCACAAAGATCCAGCCAGAAAATTACAGCTTGTTACCTTTCCGGCAGGACGCAAGGCGGCCAGGGAGCTGTATCTGGCCAGGGTTACCGGTCCTGATCAGGCCGTGCAGTTAATTCAAAGCGGTCATAACGTGGTGCTGCCCATGGGCTGCGGCGAGCCGCTGGCGCTGGTGGAGGCGCTCACCCGGCGGGCCGCCCAGCTGCAGGATGTAAAAATTCACCAGATGCTGCCCCTGCGCCGCCCCCCCTACCTCAAGCCCGAGCTGGCGGGGCACCTGCGGCACGTTTCCTGGTTCAACAGCGAGGGTAACCGCCAGGCGGTGAATGAGGGCTGGGCCGACTACATGCCGGGTTATTTCTATGAATATCCGCGCTTGATGCAGGAGTACCTGAACATAGATGTGTTCATGGCCATGGTGTCACCCATGGACGAGAGGGGATATTTCAGCCTGGGTACATCGGTGGATTATTCCTCCACCGCCGCCGGTCTGGCCCGGATCATTATTCTGGAAGTGAATGAGTACATGCCCCGCACCCGGGGGAATTCGCTGATCCATATCTCCCAGGTGGACTGCCTGGTGGAAAACAATTGTCCCCTGCTGGAGCTGCCCGTGCCCCGGGTGTCGGCCGTGGAAAGAAGCATTGCCGGTTATGCGGCTGCCCTGGTGGATGATGGTTCCACCATTCAGCTGGGGCTGGGCCGGATCACCCATGCTGTCGCTCTGGCCCTGCAGGATAAAAAGGATCTGGGCATACATTCGGAAATGTTGACCGAGGGCATGGTGGACCTGGTCAACAGCGGTGCGGTGAACAACCGCAAGAAGACGCTGCATCCGGGCAAGTTGATTGGCTGTTTTGCTGCCGGCACCAGGCGGCTCTACGATTTCATTCACGATACCCCCATGGTGGAACTTTATCCGGTTTCCTACACCAATGACCCGTATATTATTGGTCAGAACTACAAGATGGTGGCCATCAATGAAGCTCTGGAAGTGGATTTGCTCGGGCAGTGTGCTTCGGAAAGTCTGGGGCACTACCAGTACAGCGGTACGGGAGGGCAAACTGATTTTGCCCGGGGGGCGCTGCGCTCACCGGGGGGCAAGGGCATTATTGTCCTGCGCTCCACGGCCCGTAACGGTACGGTGAGCAAGATCGTGCCGGTTTTAAAGCCCGGTGCGGTGGTCAGCTGTTCGCGCAATGATGTGGACTATGTGGTGACAGAATACGGTGTGGCCAAACTGCGGGGCAAGGTAGCCCGCGAGCGGGCGCTGGCCATGATTTCCATTGCTCATCCGGATTTCCGGGAGGACCTACGGCGGGCAGCCCGCAAAATGCACCTGATTTAACACGGCCCGGGGTGGGCCGTTTTTTTTGAAAATTGTTACTTGCTGTGGGCGGCAGCTAGAATTATAATAAATAATAATGCCACGAAGGCATTGCGATGGTATTGAGCCATGAAAGGGCCACGGAGGTCTTGTTTTGCCTGAGCAACGAGACTTACTGTGGCTTTTTGTCTTTTTAAGGAGGTAGCGGTTGATGTGCATGGCGCACCAGCATGGCCCTGTGGAACATAATGCCGGCAAATGGTCGGGAGGCCGGCTGGAATCAATTGATCCGCGCACCAAGATCCTGGTGCTGATCAGTTATGTGGCCGTGATGGTCACCCTGTTATCGCCGGGACTGCTGCTGGCAGCCGGCGGGTTCATGCTGGCGGTAAACCTGCTGGCCGGCATTCAGGTCAAAAATCTGCTGGCCAGGTTGCTCTGGCTCATTCCCTTCACTGTGGTGATGCTGCTGCTCTTTCCCTTCATTACACCGGGTGAGCCTGTTTGGACCTGGCAGGGGAAATGGCTTACGGTGGTGGCCAGCCACCAGGGACTGGAAAAGGCGCTGCTTTTATCCGGTCGGGTGCTCAACGCCTTTCTGGCCATGAACCTGCTGATCCTGACCACCGGCTGGTCCAGGCTGTTTGCCGGCTTTCGGGCCATGAAGCTGCCTGTGCTGCTGGTGCAAATTATTGAGTTTGCCGTGCGGTATATTTATGTGCTGCAGGCCGAATTGCGGTCCATGCGCACCGCCCGTTTGGCCCGCAACTTCCGTGCCGGCAAGGTGTTCTGGCACAGACATACTATGTCCACACTGGCTGCCGACCTGGGCATTCTGTTTTTGCGGGCGTGGGAAAGAAGCGATCGGGTCTATACCGCCATGCTGGCCCGGGGCTTTGGAAAACCGGTCCAGACAAGAGAGGCGCAGGCGGTGTTCTGGCATGATCTAGCTTTTGCTGCGCTAATTATGACTGTAGCCCTGGGCTTTTTCTGGCTGGATCACAGCGCTCCGGAATGGGTGGCCTGGATTAAATAAGTGTGCCTGGAGATATGACTGCGAGGTGCCGGACGGCGTGAGCATGATTAAAGTGGAAAACTTACATTTCCAGTACCGGGACGGGACCAGGGCGCTGGAAGGAATCGATCTGGAGATTGCGGCGGGCAGCCGGGTGGCCGTACTTGGTCCCAACGGTGCGGGCAAGTCGACCCTGCTTCTGCACTTCAATGCCATCAACCTGCCCCAGCAGGGGAAGGTTACCGTGGGTGGGTATGAGGTGAACGCCCGCAATGCACCCCTGATCCGGTCGCTGGTGGGCATGGTCTTTCAGGACCCGGACGACCAGGTTTTTGGCCATACTGTACGCGAAGATGTAGCCTTCGGGCCGGTAAATATGGGACTGCCCCCCGCCGAGGTGGCCCGGCGGGTGGAAGAAGCTCTGCACACGGTGGGGCTGACCGCACTGGCGCACAAAGCCCCTTATCACCTGAGCTACGGTCAGAAAAAGCGAGTGGCCATTGCCGGTGTGCTGGCCATGCAGCCGCGAGTGATTGTGCTGGACGAACCCATGGCTTTTCTGGATCCGGCCAGCCGGGACGGACTGGTGCAGATATTGCACCGCCTGCACCAGAGCGGTACGACCATCATTATTGCTACTCATGACGTGGATCTGGCCGCCGAGTGGGCGGATCAGGTTATCGTCCTGCAGTCCGGCCGGGTAGTGGCCCGGGGTGAAGCCGGGCTCCTGGTGGACCGGCCGCTGGTGGAACGCTGCCAGCTGCGCCTGCCGGTAGTGAGCAAGCTGTTTGCGCTGGCCAGAACCTGGCAGGGAAAACCTCTGCCCCTGCGGTTGCTGGACGGGGTGAAGGTGCTGGATGAACTGGGCGGCCGGGCGGGGGAGCCCGCCGGTGCCGGTGCGGACTGTGACCATGGGGAGGAGGAAAACACAGTGTCCAGGCATGTCTGGTTGGAGCCGCTGCATCTGCATTACCACAGCGGGGAGGAAGTGGTGCTGCGCGCGGTGTGCGGAGTGCCCATGCAGCGCGACGTCTGGCCGCAGCAGGCCCGGCTGACGGCGCGGGTTACCGGTCAGGAGCACGGGGAGGTGTGGGCTTTGACGGCACCGGTTGCTCCCGATGTGCACAATCTGGTTTTCGAGGCCGGCGGGGAGGGCTATTACCGGGCGGTCCTGCAGGTGGACCATCTGCGAGCGGGTGAGGAAAGAATATATACAGCGCTTCTGGATGTGCCGGTGGGCCACGACCTGCCCCCCCGGCCGGTGGACCGTGCGGCCGGCGGTGTAGAGTTGTTGCTGCAGCCCGACCCGGTGGGTGCTTACCGGTATGGCGACACGGTCAAGCTGCAGGTGCTCTGGCAGGGAAAGCCGCTGCCCGGGGCGACGGTTAAGGCCACCTACCATCTGCGGGAGGAGCCCGGGTTTGTCTGGCAGTCCACCACTGACCAGTCCGGGACAGTGCGGCTGGAGCTGAATGCCCGGGGGCACTGGTTGCTGGCTGTGGAGCACGGGATTTACACTACGACCTACCTGTTGCCGGGTGTGCGTTGATATTTGGCGGCAATACTGGCTTGTTGCGGGCTGTTATGGGCAGCCCTTTTTGTTCTCTTGCGGGAAAAGTTTTTGACATTGGGTAGTGGTTTGCGGTAATATTAACTTGCTAATGATTGGTTATTCATAAATTGTTGCGGGGCTGTTTGGGATAGCGTTATGTTAATCGGGCGGGTTGCATCATGCTCATAGAAATAGAATAAGAGATTTATTAAACCAAAAAGGAAGTATCAGGAAAATGGAGTTCAGGCCTGTTAAAACCAAACGCACTTCCGAGACCATTCTGGATCAGATCAAAGAGCTATTAATCAGTGGACAGCTTCATCCGGGGGACAAGCTGCTCACCGAGAGAGAATTGGCCGAACAATTGCAGGTGAGCCGGGCTTCGGTGCGGGAGGCGCTTTCGGCTTTGAACCTGGCCGGGATTTTAGAGATCCGTCACGGGGAAGGGATATATGTTCGAAAACCGGAGGGTAATGAGGTTATTGAGCCTCTGACCTTTATTATTTTGCTGGAGAAAGATAGAATCAGCAATGTCCTGGAAGTACGTAAAGCGCTGGAAGTGGAGTCGGCCGGATTGGCAGCGGAACGGGCTACCGGGGAGGAGCTGCAGGCAATAGCAGCAGCAGTGGAGCGGATGCGGCAGGACATGGCCAGCGGTCTGCCCGGTGAGGAAGCCGACCTGCAGTTTCATTATGCCATTGCCAGCGCCACACACAACTATTTGCTAAACAGGTTGATGAACACCATTCATGAAGCTATGCGCGAGTCCCTGTCTATGACCAGAAAGCTCTGGTTGTCTGCGTCGTCCGAAACCGAGTACCGGCTGTATGAAGAACACCAGATGATTTACCGGGCCATAGCCGGCAGGGACAGGGAGAAGGCCCGTACATTGATGTACAATCACTTGCGCAAAGTGGAAATTGAGTTGTTGCGTATTTGTCAGGAGCATGGCATACAGTAAAGGGCCGGGATTTGATCCCGGCCCTGGCGCTTGAAACAGGTGTTGGTGGGTGCTATACTGGTGCAGGAAGTAATGCACAGGACTTTTTGGGGGAAGGGCGCGGTATAATTGCTCGGTTGTTTGCGCTTTTATCTGGCCCTCTGGCTGGCCCTGCTGGCCGGATGGGCCAGCAAAATGCTGGGGCGGGGCAGTGGTTCGGCCCTGCCCGGACGGCTGGCCCTGGCCATTTGTCCCGACATCCTGGGCCGGCTGGCGCAGGGCGTGCGGCAGATCATTGTCGTGACCGGTACCAATGGCAAAACCACCACCAACAACATGCTGGTCGCCCTGCTGCGTGCCGCCGGGTACAGCGTGGTGGCCAACCTGGCCGGTGCCAATCTGATCACCGGTGTAACCACTGCTTTTCTGGCTGCCGCGGGCTGGCGGGGGCATTTGCGGGCGGATTTGGCCAGTGTGGAAGTTGATGAAGCATCGCTGCCCGTGGTCTTAAAGTTCCTCTCTCCCCGGGTGGTCGTGGTGACCAATTTTTTCCGGGATCAGCTGGACCGGTATGGTGAGCTGGATCAAACAGTGGCCATTGTGGCGCAAACCCTGGAGAAGCAGGAGGGGGAACTGCAGCTGGTGCTGAACGCGGACGACCCTCTGGTAGCCCAGCTTTCCGCCAGAACCGGGCGTCCGGCTGTGTTTTACGGATTGAGCGATCTGCCGGCAAATTCATCTTCCTGCAGCGGAGCTGATTGCCGGGAGGGCAGGTTTTGTCCTTTTTGCGGGCGGATGCTGGAATACAGCTATTACAACTACAGCCAGCTGGGTGGGTACAGCTGCCCGCACTGCGGCTTCGCTCGGCCGGAACCCGCTGTGACAGGGGAACAGGTTGATCAGGCGGGCGGCCGCCTGGCCTGCCGGGTGGCAGTCAAACAGGGCGAATCTTTTAATATTCACCTGCCGCTGGAGGGTGTCTACAATGTGTACAATGCCCTGGCGGCCTGCACTGCCGGTCTTTATCTGGGTGTGCCCGCCCGGACGATGGCCGCTGCTCTGGCCGGCTATCAAACTGCCACCGGGCGGCTGGAGCGGTTTGTTTACCGCGACAGGCCGGTGCTGTTAAATTTGGTCAAAAATCCGGCCGGATTTAATGCGGCACTGCAGCTCATCGAGAACCTGGAGCCGGTTCCTTGCGATATATTGATTGCCATCAATGACAACGCCGCCGACGGGCGGGATATCTCCTGGCTCTGGGATGTGGATTTTGAAATTCTGGAGCGTTTGGCCGACCGGACCGGCAGTTTTGTGTGCACCGGCCAGCGCGGGGCCGAAATGGCTGTGCGCCTCAAGTATGCTGGCGTGGCGGAGAAGCAAATTGTTTACATTCCGGACTATGATGTGGCGGTAAAAACCGTTTTGCAGGCTTCCGGCCGGGGGGTATATCTGCTGGCCACATACACCGCACTCTGGCCGGTAGAAAGGATTGTCCGTGCCTATGCGCAAAAAGAAAGAACTGGTGCTGCACGTCTGCCATCTGTATCCTGATTTGCTCAACCTGTATGGCGACCGGGGTAATGTGCTGGCTTTCATCAAGCGCTGTCAGTGGCGTAATATTGAAGTATGTCTGCACCGGGTGGAACTGGGGCAGAGTGTGGACTTCAAACAGTTCGATTTTTTGTTCATTGGTGGTGGCTCGGACCGCGAACAGCACATTCTGGCCCGGGATCTGGCCAGCCGGGTAGCGGCACTGGCCGCGGCTCTGGAAGAAGGACTGGTGACTCTGGCCATTTGCGGCGGCTACCAGCTGCTGGGCCAGTATTACCAAACCGCCCGGGGGGAGAAAATCCCTGGTCTGGGTATTCTGGATGTCTATACCGTGGCCGGAAAAGAAAGAATGATTGGCAACGTGGTGCTGGAGAGCCTGATTGAGGGTGTGCCGGGCCAGCTGGTGGGCTTTGAGAATCATGCCGGACGCACTTACCTGGGCGATGGTGTGCAGCCCCTGGGCAGAGTGCTGGCCGGGCGCGGGAATAACGGGCAGGATGGCTACGAGGGTGCGGTCTGGCGCAATGTGTTTTGTTCTTACCTGCATGGGCCCCTCCTGCCCAAGAACTTCCGGCTGACCGATCATTTAATCACGCTGGCTCTGGACCGGCGGGGCTTTAAGGCATCGCTGCCCCCTCTGGACAACACGCTGGAAGAGGCCGCTGTGCAGGTGATGGTGCAGCGTTTGTTGAAAAAATAATTTCTCCGGATCATTAAATAGAGCTTGCCTGGGTGTTAAAACTTTGTTAAGATAAAAACAAGGAATATTGTATACAGGAATACAGCATGCGGAGGCGGTGCCCATGGCCAGGAAATATTTGATCACCTGGGTGGAAGGCGACGAAGTGTTTTACCGCATTGTAACTCGGGAAGCTCTGAAAGAAATCTGGGAACTGAACAAACACTATATGGTCAGTGAGCTGGTTTGATTTGGGGTCATGTATAATAAAACGGCGCGGTGTATACCGGGCCGTTATTTGCTTCCTGCCTGCATATACTGTTTTCTGCGGTCAACCACAATTTCGCCCTGCACCATGACCAGGCGCACTTCCAGATCTTCATCCAGCAGGACAATGTCCGCATCCATGCCGGGGGCCAGAGAACCTTTCTGATCTTCCAGGCCCAGTACGCGGGCCGGGTTGGCGCTGGCCATGCGCACAGCGTCCGGCAGGGAGATGTTGCCAAAACGCACCGCGTTGCGTACAGCCCCGGCCATGGTAATGGTACTGCCGGCCAGTGTTCCGCCGGGAGTGGAAGTTTTGCCGTTATGCACAGTGATCTGCCGGCCGGCAAATTTGTACGTGCCGTCGGACATGCCAGCGGCCCGGATGGCATCGGTGGCCAGAGTGGCTCCCCGCTTGCCCTTGATGGACAAAAGGAGCTGCAGCATGGCCGGGTGCAGGTGGTAGTTGTCGGCTATGGCTTCTGTAACCACCTCGGGCGCCGTGAGCACGGCGCCCAGCAGGCCCGGATCGCGGTGATGCATGGGTATGGTTGCGTTGAAGGTATGTACGGCGTATCTGACGCCGTATTTGATGGCCTGCCTGGTTTCCTCATAATTGGCCCGGGAATGACCGACGGCCACTACTACACCTTCCCGGGTGTTCATGCGGATGATTTCCCTGATCCCGGGCAGCTCGGGAGCCAGGGTGATCATGCGCAGATTGCCTTCGGCTGTAGATAACAGGGACTCCATTTCCTTGATATCGGGATGGCGCAGCAGGTTTTTATCCAGCGCTCCGGCACTGGCCGGGTTGAGGAATGGTCCCTCCAGGTGGGCGCCCAGGATCATCGCGCCTCCGGTGTGGCGCTGGGAGAGGGCGGCTACCGCCTGCAGAGCTTTGAGCATTTGGGCGGGTGATGCTGCTGTTACAGTGGGCAAAAATGACGTGGTACCACCGGAAGCGTGGTACCTGGCCATTTCCCGCAAAGCCCGGGTGCTGGCGTCCATAACATCAAAGCCAAAACCGCCATGTACATGCAGATCGATGAATCCTGGCGTAATATACAGGCCGGTGGCATCAATCAATTCATAAGCATCCGGGTTTTCACTGGCTCTGGGGAATTGTACTATGGAACGGCTGCCCGGGTAAAGGGTGCAGGCGAAACCGCTGTACAGGCTTTCCGGGCGCATGGCTCCCGGCAGGGCAATTTTGCCGCGCATGATCAGCAGACCGCTGTTGTCCAGCAGACCGCTGGAAGTGACCAGTTTGCCACCTTTGATGATATAATCTTTCACAGATACTACCTCGTACAGCACCCGGCAGGTGTGGTTGCCGGTTTTTTGGGGCCAGGCTAACCCGGGCGGGTGCATATATTATATATTAACCGGTAAAAATAATACTACTGCAGCTAGCAGTAAACCAGCCTCCTAAATCTCTTTGAGCACCCCCACAGTTTTTGTGGGGCTTTTTTTTGCCTGTTAAATAAAGTTAACATCATTTAGCTTAATCCAGCCCAGGAGGTCCAGTGTGTCGGCCATCCGGTCGAACAGCTCTTTCAGCTCGTCCAGGCTCAGCGCTTCCAGTTCGGCAATCAGTGCATCGACTCTGGTCATTTTGAGGATGCTGCCTCCCTCAAAGGTTTTATAAAAAACATAACTCAAAGGTCAGCTTATTGTCAATTTTTTTTCGCTAAGAGCCATGCTGTACCCCGGTCAGGCCGGGTAATTTTCCAGCGAGCAGGCGTAAACTCTGTACCGCCGGGTTTGTTTCAATTGAAAGGTTTTACTCAGCAGATTGAGCATATTTACATTATGATCATGAACCTGGGAGAGGTCGGCTTCATGATAGCCCAGCTGCAGGAATAACTCTATAGCCCGCTGGATCAGCAGGGCATCCAGACCTCTTTTTCTATACGCGGGTACAATACCCATGATGCCGGCGCGAACCGACTTGCTGTCTGCTCGTTTGGTGGCGGGAGCGGGGAAAAATAGCAAAACCCCGGCCGGCTTTCCGTCCACCTCCAGGATCAGCTGCAGGGAAGAAGGTACATTCGGCAGACAGGAATGCAGCGTGGCCAGCGTTTCCTCAGGACGCACCGGGATGAAGCCCCAGACCTGGTTCATCGATCGGTTGAAAATGTCACTAATAATGTGTGCTTCCTGAATCAAGCTGGTGGGATTAACCGGCCTGACCCGGGCGGCAGGCACGCTTTCCCGGGCCCGGGCCGCTTTTTCCCGGATCCGGTCAGGTAGGCCCTGGGCTGCGGACCAGCTGAAAGTGAACAGGTCGGCTTCTTTGTGCAGTCCACATTCCTCCAATAATTGTTGATAATAGGGGGGGTTATAGGGTAACATGTATTGAGGGCCATGGGAAAAGCCTTCAATTAGCAGACCAACCTGCTGGTTGGTGTTGAAGGTGGCCGGCCCGATCAAATACCGGCAATTGTATCGGGAAGCAAAGCGCCGGGCTTCTTTTAACAGAGCCTGCATTACGGCGGAGCTGTTTTTACAGACCAGACTGCCGAAAAAGGCCACGTCGCTGCGGGGATTCAGCCGGTCGTAGCTGGCGGAAATCCTTCCCACCGGCCGGGAGTCCTGCCAGACGATGTAAAGGGACAGGTCGATATGCGACAGGGACGGGTTGGATGAAGGTAGATAGAGCGCCGGGTCTTCCGGACCGGTTTCATCCATATATGATCTGGTTTCCCGGATCAGGTTGGGGAGGCGGCAAAAGAGCACCAGGTCGCCGAATGATCGTACCGGAGTTACTGTAATTGGCACGTCCAAAACCTCCTGGGTTTTAAAATATTACATAATAATATGTTATGCTTTTAACCAGGATATGTTGTTTCATGGCAAATTATGTTAACGCTGGATTAGCCTGCTCCGGCTAATAATACGAAGATGAGGTGAGCATTTTGAAGTACCAGCAATTACCTGGTCCGGTACGCATTTCTCTGGCCATACTGCTCTGGTCCCTGATTTTATGGCTGTTTACCCTGGGTCATGCCGGCTTTGTGCCCGTGGCCAGATTGATTTTTCTAATATTTGTAGTACCGTATGCGGTTGCCGAATGGCTCAAAATGAAAAAACTGTTGTCCGGGAAGAAACTGGATTATGTCCGGGTAGCCTTAATGGTGTGTGCCGTCGCGATCTGGTGGTTGTGGCTAAAAAAATAGGAGCGGTGCTCGAAAGCACCGCTCCCTGGTTTGTGTTCCGGGAATTAACCATGATCAGCCATCCGCTGCGGGCTAGAACCGGAGTAGATTACCGGCTGCCAGGCCGGCAGCCAGCGCTATGGCCACACTTATGACCACCCAGAGTATGTCCGCTTTGACACGCTGTTGGATGGTTTCCAGGCTGAGCGTCTGGGGAACCGCTTTGGCTTGACTCATATTTTTACCAACCTTCCTTTCTAAAAGATGTTATACCCCTGTGGTCAGGGCCAGATGAGCGGGATGGTTACTTTGTCCAGCTCACTGCCGTCTTTGGGGCTGGCCCAGAAAACCTCTAGAGTGCCCTTGCTGCCGCTGGGCGGCTGGGGGTAGGTCAGGCGCAGTTCAAAGTCACCCCGGCCGGGCGCTCCCTGGGTCGCAGTGGTGTGGCCCAGGGCTATTTCCTGTCCCTGCTCATTTTTCAAACGGGCACTTACGGTACCTTCAAAAACCATGGCCGAGCCTTTGACCAGCAGGGGGACGCTGGCCACCTGGTTGGGCAGGGGGTAGGTCACCCAGATGGCCGGTTTGAGCACATTGCTCAAATCGCGCTGAAAAGGCTGGTTGTACAGACCTACATGTCCCCACCAGTTCCTGATTCTTTCATCCACCTGACCGTTCACCTGAAAGGATACCTGCCGGATTTCGGGAAACTCGGTCAGTGTGTTCACAATGCTTTGAATGCCCAGAGCTTCACCGGCTGCCCCCACGTTGGCTTTCAATACTTCTTCAGAAAAGTTCACGGTGCACAGGCCGTTTTCAATCTTGATGCCCAGCACTCTGGTTCGGGGCGGTAAAACGGCGTGGGCACCCGGGGTGCTGGGAGGGGTGCTGATCAGTTCATGCAGAGCGGCCGAGGCCACCGCGGTGGTATAGGGCACGCGGTGGATTTCCCGCACCAGGTAAGGCTGCTTGCCATCATCCATCAGGTAATATACCGCCAGATCCAGATATTGAGCGGTCTGTTTTTTGGTGGAAGGAGGCGGGGGCGGTGGTGCGGCCGGTTGGGGCTCTGGTTTACCTGATCCCCAGAAACGGCAGCTCGGGATCAATAGCAATATTAACAGCAGGTAAATGACAGCACGGTATTTTCTCACTGTGTGCTCTCCTTTGGATTTATATATATCTTATAATAACACATTTTACCGGTATCAGGTAATGATTACCGTCTGTTAAATATTGCTAAAAATAAAAGCGGCCTGGATGTCTCTGCCAGGTCGCACAATGGCCCAGATGAGGGAAGGTGCCGGTTTAGTGATGCGCAGTGCGGCCGTCGGACTGACGGTCCACTGCGGCGATGATCTCTTTGATGGGACGGGCAAAAACTACCGATAAAACACCAATGGCCGTGCAGAAAGCCAGGCTGGCGTAGAAGATGCTGAAGTCAAACATTTCCGGCATGACGGGGGCGACTCCTTTCTTTTTTCTTTCATGCTATCACTGGATTATTGAGCAGTCAAGCACTTAGTTTTCCGGAAAGGTCTGCCGGTATTGTTCCATATTCATCAGGATGGCCCGGGGTTTGCTTCCTTCAAAACCGCCGACGATGCCCTTTTGTTCCATGATGTCCACCAGACGGGCGGCCCGGGCATAACCAATGTGCAGCCGGCGCTGCAGGAGCGAAATGGAAGCGGTGCCCGCTTCGATGAAAATTTTTACGGCCTGGGGCAGCAAATCGTCTTCGTACTCATCGCCCGCTGCCTTTTTGTCTTCCGCCGGTGGCGCCTGGAGGACCTGCTCATCGTAGACGGGCTGGGCCTGTTCTTTCAGGTACTGGACCAGCGCTTCCACGTCGCTGTCAGAAAGATAAGCGCCCTGTACCCGAACGGGCTTGGGTGCTCCCACCGGGAAGAAGAGCATATCGCCTTTGCCCAGCAATTTTTCCGCTCCGCCCATGTCCAGAATGGTGCGGGAATCGGTTTGGGAGGATACCGCGAACGAAATCCGGGACGGAATGTTGGCCTTGATTAATCCGGTGATGATGTCCACCGACGGTCGCTGGGTGGCAATAACCAGGTGAATTCCCGCGGCCCGGGCCATCTGGGCCAGCCGGCAGATAGAATCTTCCACATCGGCCGGGGCGACCATCATCAGGTCGGCCAGTTCGTCAATCAGGACGATAATATAAGGCAGAGCCGGTTGGTTGACCTGGTTGTAGCGGGTGATATCCCGCACACCGTGCTGGGCAAATAGCTCATAGCGCCTTTCCATTTCCTTGACCGCCCAGCGCAGGGTACCGGCGGCTTTTTTGGGGTCGGTAACCACAGGCGATATTAAATGGGGTATGCCGTTGTATGTGGCCAGTTCCACCATTTTGGGGTCAATCATCAAGAATTTGACTTCATCCGGTGTGGCCCGGAATAAGATGCTGGCAATTAAAGTGTTGATGCAGACACTTTTCCCCGACCCGGTGGCGCCGGCTACCAGCAGGTGGGGCATTTTCCCCAGATCGGCCACTACCGGCGTTCCGGCAATATCCCGGCCCAGGGCTACGGTGAGGCGGGAGGCGGGTTGGGTGAACTCCCGGCTCTCCAATAGATCTCTTAAGTGTACAGGGGTTATCTCCGGGTTGGGTACCTCAATGCCCACAGCGGCCTTGCCCGGTACCGGTGCCTCGATCCGCACTCCCGGCGCGGCCAGGCTCAAGGCGATATCATCAGACAGCCCCACAATCCGGCTTACTTTTACCCCCGGCGGAGGCTGGATTTCGTAGCGGGTGATGGCCGGGCCAACGCAAATTTCGCTCACTCGGGCCGGGATACCGAAGCTGTCCAAAGTTTCTTCCAGTATTTTAATGCGCCGGTTCAGTTCGGTATCATTCATGCTGCTGGCCGGTGCCGGGGGAGAACCCAGCAGGGACAGCGGCGGCAACCGGTAGGGCCGGCCGTCGGAGAGGGCAACGGGCCGGGCCGGGGTTTGCTGTTCCGGCATTTCCGGTACAGCGGCCTTCTTTTCGGCAGTCTGTACTGCGGCTGCGGCAGGCGGGTTGGTTTCTGCGCCGCCGGACAGGGACCTGGGGGATGCTTTCCCGGGTTCCGGTTCTGAACGCGCCGGTCTGGTCCGCAGAACAGGCTCTGCTGCGGTCTCTTCGGTGAAAAAGAAATCAATGATCTGGCCAAAGCTCAGGCGGGGCGTCCCCAGCTTGCTGCGGCTGGCTGCCACAAGCTGGGAGATGGGGCGGCTGGCCAGCAGGAGCACGGCGCTCAAAACCGCTGTAATGATGATAATGTAGCTGCCGACCGGGCCAAAACTCTTCAGCAGCAACCAGGCGGCCACACCGCCGATGACTCCTCCTCCCTGCTGGTTATGTACAGTATCGGATAGCTGGAAGGTGTCGCCGGTATAGGGGAGTTGAATTAAAGTTAGAGCACATACGGTTAAAATAACGGTTCCCAGTACAGGCAGCAGCATTCTTTCCCCGGGTCGCGGTTCCGCCGGTTGACGAACCAGCCGGAAACCAGTTACCACCAGCAGCGGAGGGAGCAGGTAGCTACCCCGGCCGCAGGTGAACAACAGGGCCTGGCGCAGCAGATGCCCGGCGAAACCAACAGCGTCGGACAGCAATACGGTCAGGCAGAGTGCCCCGCTGGCCATCAGGGCCAGGGCCATGAGGTCGGTTTTAATCCGGGCGGGCAGGCTAAAAGCTCGCCAAAATTTGGGCAGGGGGACGGTTTTTCTGGCTTTGGGGCTTGTTCTGGTCGGTCTTCTGGTGGCCATGCCGCTGTACTCTCCCTGAATGAGATATGGTAGGCGTCAAATATGGATATAAACCAGCTAAAGGCATCTTGCAGCGTACATCCGTTTTTTTTGAGCTTACCATAAACTGGGCTCTCCGGCAAGTCCGGTCAGTGCGATAAAAAATCAGGAAGAAGTGCTCTTCCTGATTCAAGAAACCTTTTGCATCTGTGATTCAGCCGCTTTGCCCTTGCGGTTGGCCAGTTCTTCGGCGTAATCGGTGGAAATCAAGTAGAGGTTTACCCACAGTTCATGTTCGTTGTGCTTGCCGCTCAATTCTTTGGCCACTTCCTTGAATTTTTTTTCGACCCGGTCCTTGAAGCTGGAAAACTCGGTCAGGAAATCCACCACATCTTTCTGGCTGTATGAGGCACCTTCGCGGATGGCCCGGCTCAATTTATCCACCCCACCTCCGGAATTTATATAATATAATAATAACCACAATATGGTAATTTGCCCACGGGTTAATTTTGTTATATAAAGGTAAGATGTGTAAAAATAAAAAAGCAGACGGCAAAAATTTTGCCGTCTGCTGTGGCTGCATATTGGCGATTAACGGAAGCCGTACTGGCCGATCCCCTGGGGCATGTATTGCTGCTGATAACCTGCGCTCTGCAGGCCGGCTCCGGCCTGAGCGCCCATTGGGCCGGCTTGCTGTTGCTGGCCCTGCATCAGGGTGGGCAGCTGGGAAGCGGAAAAGTTCTGGGCTACAAACCCGGTCAGGGGTTGCATCTGGGCGTACTGACCGGCTTGCTGGGGTTGGAACTGGGCACTCTGGCTGTAACCTGGAATGAATGGCTGCATCTGTGCTCCCATCGTCTGCATGCCGGTGGCCCCGAAAGCCTGCTGGCCGTATCCGGCCTGAGCGAATGTCCCGGCCTGCCCCAGGCTTTGCTGGATATCCTGCATTTGGGCCAGGCTGGTGATCTGGTTCATTTCTTGATTCAGTACGGTAGCGGTTTGCTGCAGGCGGCGGGTGATGTCGTTTACCTCTTGCCGCAGGCGCTGTATTTGCTGCTGCAATTGTTGAGTGTGGTGCATAATCATCCTCCTGCCAATAAATTTGTTTTGCTGGCCATATTATTTCAATCTCATTGCTTATGTATGCACGGAAATTTTGATAAAATCGCCATAACAGGGCTTTATAAGTAAAATATCAGGAGAAGGTGAAAAGATGCCCCGCTTTGGCAGTGCTGGTAATCCCGACTCATTTTACTCCAGGGGATTCAAGAGTTCGCTGGACATGCCCCGCTATCTGGCCCGGCTCGGACTGGACGCCTATGAATATCAGTGCGGCCGGGGTGTGACCATTGGGGAGCAGACGGCGCGGCGCCTGGGGGAAGCAGCCAGGGAAAACAATATCTCTTTGAGTTTGCATGCACCGTACTATGTGAATCTGGCTACCCTGGATGACGGTATCCGGGAAAAAACCGTAATGCATTTAATGAAGTCGCTCCAGGCCGCTTACTGGATGGGGGCTGGGCTGGTGGTTTTTCATCCCGGGGCGGGCAAACAGGGGGATCGTTCCCAGGCCCTGCTGCGGGCGCAGCGTTTGCTAGCGGAAATTGTTGAACAAGCCGAGGCGGCCGGTCTGGACCAGGTATTGCTGGGCGCCGAAACCATGGGCAAACCGGCCCAGCTGGGTACCCTGGAGGAGGTGCTGGCTCTCTGCACAGTATCTTCTCGGGTGGTGCCCGTGGTGGATTTTGCTCATCTGCATGCTGCCAGTCAGGGTGGCTTTACCAGAAAGGAGCATTTTGCGTCCGTTCTGGATAAAATAGAAAAACAGCTGGGCGCGGCGATATTGCAAAGATTGCACATCCATTTCAGCCAGATTGAATTCACCCGGGCGGGTGAAAAACGCCACCGGACCACGCGGGATGAGGGATTCGGCCCCGATTTTAAGCATCTGGCCGAGCTGATGGTGGAGTACGGGCTGGATTGTACAATCATTTGTGAAGCCGACGGGCTGCAGGTGGAGGATGCCCTGGAGTACCAGCGGCAGTATCGGAAGCTGTTGAATGCCAGCCCATAAAAAGCAGCACCAAATAAAGACAGCACTGCCCGGTGGGCAGTGCTGTCCTTTTTAGTGGGTTTCTACATCGCTGGCTCCGTAACGGCGCAGGATATCGCTGGCCTCATTGATCTTGCCATGATCGCATCTTACCGATACCAGTACATTTCCCTGTTTCACTTTTTCCTCATAGTAACGCCCTCTTTCGGCGGGTATACCATAATCGGCCAGCCCGCCGGCCAGTCCCCCGGTAGCGGCACCGGTCAGAAAACCGGCCAGCGGTCCGGCTGCCAGCACCGGTCCAATTCCCGGAATGGCCAGAGCGCCCACGCCGGCAGCCAGCCCCAGCAGCCCTCCCACAGCGCCGCCCGCGGTTACTCCATTGGTGATGCTGTCCATGCCGGTGGCCGGGGCGTGGCCCCTGGCCACATAATCAGCGCGTTCGCCTTTTTCATCTCTGGCGACAATGGATATTTCTTGCTCAAATCCCTTGCTGCGCAGTTCGTTAACCGCCCGTTCCGCCGTGTGTCGATCCGGAAAAACACCCAGTACTGTATTGGCCATTATAGCAAAAACCTCCTCGCATAGATGATTATGATTGTTCCTTCGATATCTTTTCACAGTTCAGGGAAAGCTATGCAAAAAATTGTTGTCAAGGGAGTCCGGTTAAAATATAATAATAGCTGTGTTTTTAATGCATTGTTGATGCTGCACAATTGCATTATTATGCCCTTATCCACATGAGGAAGGAGAATGAACATGCTGCCGACCCCCCAAAAATATTTTCTCACGGCCGCTGCTGCTGAAGGAGAAAGCGGTTTGACGGCATTTGACAACGCGCTTCTGGCAGGTGGTATTGGCAACATCAACCTCCTGCGGGTGAGCAGCATCCTGCCTCCCGGTGCCCGGCCCGATCCCGAGCTGAAAATTCCCCCCGGCTCGCTGGTCCCCACAGCTTACGGGTACATCGTGAGCAAAGAACCCGGTCAGCTGATCTCGGCGGCAGTGGGAATTGGCTTTTCGGCGGATACCTTCGGAGTGATCATGGAGTTTTCCGGTACGTGCAGCAAGGAGGAAGCGGAAAAAAGGATACTGGCCATGCTGGAGGAAGCCTTCCGCACTCGCGGGATGGAACTGGTGCGCACCGAAGTGAAAGCGGTAGAGCACGTGGTGCAGAAAGTGGGCTGCGCTCTGGCAGCCGTTCCGCTCTGGTATTAATTTTTCTTTATTGGGCGCTCCCGGGGGCGCTTTTTTATTATTTTTAGACCAGGCCCTTTTTCTATGACGGTTTTTGGTATATATTAATACAGGATTTGTTGAAAGGAAATATTTACTGGGAAGGAGAGCAAGACCAATGCAAGAACTCTGGGCATCGGAAATGCAGACACCGAATCTGCGCCTATCCTGCCGGGTAGCCAAAATGCTGCACTATGAACAAACACCCTATCAGGAACTTATGGTGGTTGATACATACGAGTTCGGTCGGATGCTTTTTCTGGATAACATCATCCAGACCAACGTCAAGGACGAGTTTGTTTATCATGAAATGATGGCCCATGTGGGTCTGAACACTCTGCCCCATCCCCGTCGGGTGCTGGTGGTGGGCGGTGGTGACGGCGGTGTGATTCGGGAAATCATCAAACACCCCAGTGTGGAAAAAGCCACCCTGGTGGAAATTGATGCCAAAGTGGTGGAAGCGGCGCAGAAATACCTGCCGGAAATCAGCTGTGCGCTGACCGATCCGCGGGTAGAAGTGGTTATTGATGACGGGATCAAGCATGTGCAGCAGAGCAAAAACCAGTACGACATGATCATTGTTGACTCCACCGATCCCATTGGTCCGGCGGTGGGCCTCTTTGCCGGTGAGTTTTACCGCAGTGTGGCTGAAGCACTAACCGAGGACGGCCTGTTTGTGGCCCAGACCGAATCACCTTTCTTCAATCAGGATTTGATTCCCCGGGTTTATAAGGAAATTTCCAGCGCCTTTCCTTTAACCAGACTGTATCTGGCCTGCATCCCCACCTACCCCGGGGGATTGTGGACCTTCACCATGGGCAGCAAAAAGCACGATCCGCTGCAGGTGGATGTTAGCCGTATCCCGGATCTGAACACCAAGTACTACAGTCCGGGTATCCACCGGGCCTGTTTTGAACTGCCGCCCTTTGTGGCCAATTTGATCAAGTAATCTGCGGGGAGGCAGGCTGTTGTACCTGGAGCAAGACTGCCGTTTTCTGGCTGCCGGCGCTGATCCGGAACCGGCCCGGCTGGTCATAGTGGGTGCCCCCATGGACTTTACGGTGAGTTTCCGTACCGGTACCCGGGAAGGTCCCCGGCATATCCGTCTGGTCAGTGCCGGGCTGGAGGAATACAGCCCGGAACTGGATCGCCAGCTGGATGAAGTGGCCTTTGCCGATTGGGGAGATGTGGTCATGCAGCCCGGCCGGGTGGCGGGTAGTCTAGGCCGCATAGCGGAGGTTTTGCGCCCGCTCTACCGGGCGGGCAAAATACCATTGCTGCTGGGCGGGGAACATTTGGTCAGCCTGCCCGCCATTGAAGAAGCGGCCCGGGTGTACCCCGACCTGGCGGTACTGCATTTTGATGCTCATGCCGACCTGCGGCACGAGTACCTGGGGGAAACCCTCTCCCATGCTACAGTGATGCGCCGGGTGTGCGAAATCATCGGGGCGGGGAATCTGTACCAGTTCGGGATACGCTCGGGAACCCGGGAGGAGTTTGCCTTTGCCCGGGAGCACTGTCATCTGTACCGCCGCTGTGAGGCACCACAGCTGCAGGAGCTGGTGCAGCGGCTGGCCGGCCGGCCGGTTTACATCAGCCTGGATATTGATGTGCTGGACCCGGCTTTTGCTCCGGGGACCGGCACGCCCGAACCGGGCGGGATTGAGCCCCGGACGCTGTTTGAGGCACTTTATCAGCTGGCCGGCCTGCAGGTGGTGGGCCTGGACATTGTGGAAGTGTGTCCGGTTTATGACCCCTCCGGGGCGACCAGTATTCTGGCGGCCAAGCTGGTCAGAGAAGCTGTGCTGCTCTGGGCTCCGCCACGTTGAACAATGGAGAAAAGTAAAAACCGGCCCCCGCGGGCCGGTTTTTACGTCACTTATAAGAACAGGCACAATGAATCAATTAATATTAATGATGTCCGTGGTGGTCGTCTTTGGCTTCAAAACCTCCGGTAGCCAGCGTGATATCGGTGGCCGAGGCGCTCACCGACTGCGCAATCAATGCGGCTAAAAGCGCCAGCCCAAGTACGATCAGGATTGACGTGCCCATACATCCCCCTCCCTCACAGGTAAATATTTAGTTTATCTTAGCATTGCTCTGTGAATCTGACAAGTCACCGGACGCGGCATACAGCGCCCGGTAAAGTTCGGGGCGGCGGCAGGACAGGTAGAAAGTATCCCGCATGGAGCGCGGGTTGCCCGAGCGGATGTAGTTGAGCGGTGCGGCCGGCAGAGTGCAGATGAGCATATCTTCTTCCTCGCCGGTGAATGATTCGGCCAGCACATTGCCCCGCATGTCCAGTACCAGCGCGCCACCGCAAAAATGCTGTTTACCCACCCGGCCGGTCAGGTTGCAGGCGGCCAGATAGACTGTGTTGTCGTAGGCGCGGGCGGCCAGGTATTTCAGCCAGATGCCCCGGCGATCCCCTACAATCACCGGCGAGGCGTGCGGGGCAAAAATCACTTCGGCACCCTGCAGGGCCAGTACCGCGCTGGCTTCCGGAAAATGCAAATCCCAGCATATTTGAATGCCAATTTTGCAGGTGGGCGTTTCAAATACCGGCAATTCGTTTCCCGGCAGAAAGTAGGGAGACTCGCTCTTTCCCAGGTGGGTTTTGCGGTATACGGCCCGGCAGCCATCGGGCAGGGCCACCAGCTGAGAGATATAAGGCTTACCGGCGGCCTGCGGATTTTTTTCCGCCAGTCCCACCAGCACGGTGATTCCGTACTGCTGCGCCCAGGAGCTGATCCGGTCGCAGGCGTGTGCGGTCAGCGGCAGGGCCATTTGGGCGGCCATTTCCCGGTTGTAGCTCTGCAGGCACATCTCGGGAAAGCAAATGATGTCGACCAGGTGACGGGCGGCCTGCTGAATAAACAGCTTGATTTTGCTCAGGTTATAATCAATGTCTGCCAGACGGGGGCGCATTTGCACTACGGCGATGCGGGTGTCCTTCATAATTTCTGTCTCCTTTATCCAGCCTGCTGTATGTCCCTGGCAGTATTTTAACGGAAAAATGATCGGCTGGCGAGAGATGATGTCAGGAAAGTTGCTAGAAATTTGTCCGCCAGTTTATTGACATATGATTATAAGCTTGTTATGATCTGATCGCTACAGGTAATCAGTAACCAGGGGGAGAGGATTATGAGTAAAGACAGCAAATGCAGCAGCTGCCAGCAAAAAGAAGACGGCTGCACACCGGAAAAATGCCAGAAACCAGAGGTGTTGCCCCAAAACGAATACAACAACATCAAAAATGTGCTGGCGGTGGTCAGCGGCAAAGGGGGCGTGGGCAAGTCCTCTGTGACGGCTCTGCTGGCCCTGGGATTGGCCCGCCAGGGTTACAAAGTGGGCATTATGGATGCCGATATTACAGGCCCCAGTATTCCCCGGATGTTTGGCCTAAAGCAAAGGCCCCAGCAGTTTGAGGACAAACTGCTGCCGGTCAAATCCCCGGATCTGGGTATTCCGATCATGTCCATCAACCTGTTGTTGCCCAATGAAGACGATCCGGTGATCTGGCGGGGTCCCATTCTGGCCGGGGCGGTCAAACAATTCTGGACCGATGTGGCCTGGGGCAGCCTGGATTATTTAATTGTAGACCTGCCGCCCGGTACCGGGGATGTGCCTCTGACCGTAATGCAGTCCCTGCCTTTAAACGGGATAGTGGTGGTGACATCGCCCCAGGAGCTGTCCCGCATGGTGGTGCGTAAAGCCATCAAAATGGCCCGGCACATGAGTATACCGATTATTGGTATCGTAGAAAACATGAGCTATTTCAAGTGTCCCGATTGCGGCAAGGAAGTGCCCATCTTTGGGCGCAGCCACCTGGAGGATGCTGCCAGTGTGGAGGGACTGCCGGTACTGGAAGTGCTGCCCATTGATCCGCACCTGGCCGAACTGGCCGACCGGGGTCGCATTGAGGACTATCAGACCGCGGCCTTTAGCCAGCCCTTCCTGCCCGGTATGTAAAGCTGGTCATCTCCCGGTGCTCCAGGAGGAGGTTTTTACATGGGTGAGCAATTAAAAGTATTGAAACTGAACGGGTTACCCGATAAGAGCCGTTGGGAGCAGGCCCGGGTTGTCCTGGAGGGTGCTGCCGGCATTGTGACTGTCGAATGTCTGCTGGACCGGGAGAAGATTGACATCACCTTTGATGCCAGCCAGGCCGATGCCGAAGGCATCATCGCCTTTCTGCTGGATAACGGTTATGTTTTCCGCCGTTTTCAGGTGGTAGATTAAAAATGCCCCCCGTTGATAGCGGGGGGCTTTCTCTATGGCGTTTGCGGAAATCAGCCGCGCATCTTCTTGATGGCTTCCCGGATTTCTTCTACCGAGGCCTCTTCTTCAATGGTGGATAGATCGCCCAGTTCTCTTTCCGCCCACAGTGTTTTCATCACCCGGCGCATGATCTTGCCGCTGCGGGTTTTGGGCAGGGAACCGACAAACTGGATGTCCCGCATGACCACAATGGCGCCCATGGTTTTGCGCACATGGTCGATAAGCTCTTTTTTCAACTCCTCGCTGGCGGTGTATCCGGCGCGCAGCACCACGAAGGCGCAGGCTACCTCGCCCTTCAGCTCATCCGGTACACCGGAAACGCCGGCTTCCACCACCGCCGGGTGGGAGATCAGCGCGTTTTCCACTTCAATGGTGCCAATGCGGTGGGCGGCGATCTTGATTACCTCATCGGAGCGGCCGGCGAAGAAGATATAGCCGTCCTCATCCCAGGCGGCGGCATCCCCGCAGATATACATCCCTTTGGTCACCGGCAGACGCTCCCAGTATTCGCGCTTGTAGCTTTCCGGGTCACCCCACAGGGTGGAGGTCAGGCCGGGGAAGGGGCGTTTGATCACCACAATGCCTTTTTCCCCGGGATTCAGGGAGTGCCCGTCCTTGTCATCAATAATGTCGGCCACAATACCCGGTACGGGAATGTGGGCGGAACCGGGCTTGATGGGGATCATGCCCAGGCCGTAAGGATTGGCGAAAATGGGCCCGGAGGTTTCGGTCTGCCACATGTGGTCCATGACGGGAATTTTGTTTTCAAATACCTGCTCCTGCAGCCAGGACCAGGCCGGCGGATTGAGCACCTCGCCGGCGCAGAAAATGCGCTGCACCGAACTGAGGTCGTATTTACGGGCGTGCTCTATTCCCAGGCGCATCAGGCCGCGCACGCCGGTGGGGGAAAGCCACAGGGCCGTGGCTCGGTTGCGCGCGGTCAGCTCCCACCACATATCCGGGCGGGGATAATCCGGTGTGCCTTCATAGACAATGGTGGTGCAGCCGGTCAACAGCGGGGCATAGGTCAGGTAGCTGTGGCCGACAATCCAGCCGATGTCCGAAGTGCAGAACCAGATGTCGTCTTCCCGCAGGCCGTAGATCCACTTGCCCATGGAGTAGATGTAAATCTGGTAGCCGCCGTGTTTCTGGACGGTTACCTTGGGCTTGGCCGTGGTGCCCGAGGTGGGCAGCAAAAACAGCGGTTCGTTGGACTCCATCCACTCCACGTCGCTGCTCTGCCCGCTGGCCCCGGCCAGGAACTCTTCCCAGAAGATATCGCGGCCGGGCTGCATGGGCGGGTTTTCCCCCTTGCGCAGCACCACCACTTTCTGGATCTGATCGGGCGGGCACATGGCCAGAGCATCGTCCACGATTTGTTTTAAATTGACCGGTTTACCCCGCCGCAGGTTCTGGTCCTGGGCAATGATGTAGCGGGCTCCCGATATTTTCAGGCGGTCGGCCACGGCCAGGGCGGAAAAGCCGGCGAAAATGACCACGTGGATGGCACCAATGCGGGCCAGGGCCAGCATAATGGCCTGCGATTCAATGCTGGAGGGCATGTACACAGCCACGCGGTCACCTTTTTGCACTCCCAGCCCGCGCAGGGCGGCGGCATATTGTTTCACCAGATGCAGCAGCTGGGCGTAGGTGATTACTCTTACCTCGCCGGTTTCGCCGCTTTCATTGATGATGGCGGCCCGTCCCCCCAGGCCGCGCTGGACTTTGTAATCAACGCAGTTATAGCATATATTGGTCAAACCGCCACTGAACCAGGTAAAGTGCGGGTATTCCCAGTTAAACACTCTGTCCCATTTTTTATGCCAGTAGATGTCGTGGGCCGCTTTCCGGGCGGCGTTTTCCCAAAAGCTCTCCGGATCCTCGGCCGCCCAGTTGATGAACTGCTGTACCTGAGGGGGTACAACACCTGTACCCTGTTTGGGTTTGACCATGCAACCCATCTCCCCTTCGCTTATAAAATTCTAATAATTAATTATATTCAGAATTGTTAACAGATAAAGATATTTTTGTTGACCGGTCAATTATTAACATTGAACCGCCTGTCACTACATTGAATGGCCAGTCATTATTATACAATTATGCAAAAGACCCGTCCCGGATATGCGGGACGGGTCTTTTTACGTCTGCCGGGTGAGCAAATCGCTTTTACTGCGCCGGCTGGCCTGTTTGATGCCCAGCGTGCCCAGCAGCAGGCCGATAGAACACAGAATAATACTGCCTCCCGGCGCCAGGTTGAAGTAAAAGGAGAAGAGCAGTCCGGCCAGTACGGCGGCCTGGGCCAGCAGTACGGACAGGGTAAAGGTTTGCCGGAAACTGCCGGAAAGCTGCATGGCTGTGGCTACCGGCAGCACCATGAGTGAGGAAACCAGCAGGATGCCCACCAGCCGAATCGCTGCGGCAATGGTCAGAGCGGTCAGGGAAGTGAAGATGATGTTCAGGGTGCGCACCGGCAGGCCGCTCAGCCGGGCATTTTCTTCGTCAAAAGTGATAAAAAAAAGTTCATCCCAGAGAAAATATATCAGGACGAGCAGGGGGAGGCAAAGCAGCAGCATCAGTTTCAGGTCTCCGGTGCCGATGGTAATGATACTGCCGAAAAAATAGCTCAGCACATTGGCATTTAAACCCTGCCCCTGGCTGAGGAGGATGGCTCCCACTGCCATACCGGCGGAAAGCATGATAGCGATGGCCAGTTCGGCATGGTGCCGGTATTTTTCCCGCAGCAATTCCAGTCCCACCGCACCTCCGGTAGCGAAGAGCGCGGCGCTCAGGAGCGGGGAAAAACCGGCCAGCAGTCCGGCTGCCACTCCGGCCAGGCAGATGTGCGCCAGGGCATCGGCCAGCAGGGAAAGCCGGCGCAGGGTGATAAAGAGTCCCGCCGCCGGACAGACAATGGCGCAGATCAAGCCGGCCAGCAGGGCATGCTGCATAAAAGCGTAGTCCAGTACGGACATTCCGGTCCAACTCCTTCAGGCTTTGCTGCTGTTATAAAGTGGTAAAAAGCGGGGGCAGTTCAGATAGGAAAGCTGCTCCTGCTCCCTGGCCGGGTGCTGGCAGGAGCAGGCGTGCAGGTTCAGGCAAACCTGGCGCGTGGCCACCCGGGTGATCAGGGCGGGTTCATGGGTAACAATAAACAGGGTGAGCTGCCGGGTCCGGCGCAGTTCTACCAGCAATTGGCACAGGCTGTGCATGCTGGCGGTGTCCAGGCCGACCGTGGGTTCATCCAGCAGCAGGATGCGGGGCTGCTGGGCCAGGGCCCGGGCGATGAACACCCGCTGCTGTTGTCCGCCCGAAAGACTGCTCAACAGTTGCCGGCTCAGGTGTTTCAGCCCCACCTTATCCAGGGCCTCCAGGGCCATCTGATAATCTGCTTCCGCCAGTCTGGCCCAGCGCTTTTTGCAGGCTGTGCGGCCGGTCAGCACTACTTCCAGCACACTGGCCGGAAACTGCTGATTGAAATTGGTCGCCTTCTGGGGCACATAGCCGGTTAAGGTCTGTTGGGCGGCCTGCCGGGCAGGCAGACCGCAGATCTCAATCGTGCCGCACAGGGGCTTGAGCTGGCCCAGCAGCAGCTTGAGCAGGGTTGTTTTACCGCTGCCGTTGGGGCCGGTGATGGCCACGGCTTCGCCTGGCTCAACTGCCAGGGTGATGTCTTCCAGTACCGGATGACAGCCGTAGCTGAAGGAAACCTGTTGCAGGGAAACAATGGGTTGTGCCGTCATATTTATTAACCACCCGTATAATAAACTGTTCACTGCGTTGCTTCCAGAGCTATTTGCAGATTGCGCAGGTTTTCCTGCATGATCTCCAGGTAACCCTTGCGGGCGGCGAATTCTTCCCGGCTCACATTGGCCAGGGGGTGGAGCACCAGGGTTTGGGCACCGGTTTCCCGGGCCAGGGCCAGGGAGGCCCGGGGGCTGAGCAGACTTTCAAAAAAGATGTATTTGATCTTTAAATCTTTTACCTGCCGGGCAATCTGCAGCATGGTGCGGGGAGCCGGTTCGCTGTCGGCACTGAGGCCCCGCAGCGGGATCTGGATGAGGCCGTATCGTTTGGCCAGATAGCCAAAAGCAGCATGGGAGGTTACAAAATGCTTGATTTTGGCCTGCCGGGCCAGCTGGCGAAAAGCGCTGTCCAGTTCCGCCAGTTTGGCCTTATACTGGCGGGCATTGGATTGAAAGTAGGCAGCGTTTTGTGGGCTGGCCTGACAGAGGCCCTCTAGAATATTGTCTACCATCAGCGCGGCGTTGACCGGATCCAGCCAGATGTGCGGGTCCTTTTTTTCCAGATGCGTGCCCGGTTGTTCCGGGCTTTCTTTCCCGGAAGCGTCAAGTAAACTGATGCCCCGGCTGGCATCCACAATCACCAGGTTTGGTTGGGACAGGCTTTGCAGGGTGTTTTGCACCCAGCCCTCCAGGCCGGCGCCGCAGTAAACAAATACATCGGCCCTGTGCATGTTGGCCAGATCGGCCGGCCGGGGTTCCCAGTGGTGCGGTTCTACTCCGGGAGGCATAATATTGATTACCTCCACCCGGTCCCCGCCCACCCGGGAGGCGAAGTCATAGAGCGGATAAATGGTGGTATAAACCATAATTTTGCTCCCGGGGCCCGGCCCAGCGGCGCTGGTTTTTTGTTCAGTATTTCCAGCGCAGCCGGCCGTTAATAATAACAAAGATAAACTGAATAAAAATATGGCCCACCGGCTGTTTTTATTCATGGTTATCCTCTCTCCTTCCGGGCTGGCTGGCAGTTGCGGCAGTAGCCGTATATCTCAAAGTTGTGCCGGCTGATGGTGAAGTTCTTTTCCCGGCTGATTTCCTCGGCCAGTTCGCGCAGCGGGCAAAAATCAATTTGTTCCGATTGGCCGCAGGAAAGACAGATGAGGTGGTGATGGTGATCTTCGGTGGCAATTTCATAACGGTTTCTTCCATCGGCAAAATTCAGCGCCAGGACCAGGCCCAGGGAGACCATGGTGTGCAGATTGCGGTAGACGGTGTCCAGGCTGATGTGGGGGTAGGAAGTTTTGATGATCTGGTGGATTTCTTCCGCACTGTGATGCCCCGGATGGTCCAGCAGGCACTGCAGAATGGCCTGGCGCTGGGGAGTGATTTTGTAACCGTGCTGTTTGAGCTTTTGGAAAAACTGATCTGTAGCCGGCATGGATGCTCCCTCTGTGGTAAATAATAATGATTCCTAACTATAAATATATTTGCACTGTGCGGCGGTTATGTCAACACAAATAGATGGTGTTTTGTAACAAAACTGTCACAGAGGTGTGCTGGCGCTGTGACATGGGCTTGCTATACTAAAGGCAAATAAAAACAGGAGGTGCTGAGGATGAAAAGAGCATGGGGAGTGGTGGTGCTGCTGGCTCTGGTTGCCGCGCTGGCCATACCGGCTTTTGCCGCCGACACCACCAGCAGCGCTGAGGCGTGGTTTAAACAAATGTTTAATACCAAAAAGGCCTATGTGGACCAGGCGGTTAAGGACGGACGGTTGAGCAAGGAGCAAGGGGAAGCTTTAAAGCAGCACTTTGACCAGATGTACCAGTGGCACGCCCAGAACGGTTTTGTTTGCCCGATGGCCGGCACCCGGGCCGGCGGCCTGGGTATGGGGCGCGGTATGGGCATGGGCTGGCGGGGAGGCGGCTTCTGGCAAAACCAGGCTCCCGCCGCTAACAGCGTCCAGCAGTAATGAGATCAGGGCAAATAATGAGATTAAGGCAAAACCAAAAGAACCCGGCCGGATGAGGCCGGGTTCTTTTGGATGGGGTTGTTAGGGAGCTTTTAGAACTTGACCAGCCCCAGGCTGTTCAGCAGGATGATGGCAATGGCGATTGGGGCCAGGTAGCGCACGCTGTAGTAATAGGCCCGCACCAGCCGGTGGTTGGGGATCTGGTCGTTGTTGGTAGCTTCGGCCAATATTACCCGGGGGCCCAGCACCCGGCTGACAAAGAGGGCAATGGCAATGCCGCCGACGGGTAATAAAATGTTTGAAGATACGAAATCGAACAGATCAAACATGGTTTTGCCCCACAGGTGGAAATTGCTCAGGGTGCTGGTGGATAATGTGGCGGTGCTGCCCAGCAGGGCGATGCCCAGCACGCTGACCAGGGTGGCCTGCCAGCGCTGCCACTTTCTTTCCTCGCAGAAGTACGCGACCAGCACTTCCAGCAGGGAAATCATGGCCCCGGTGGCCGCAATGGCGGTCAGCAGGAAGAACATGGCCAGAAATAGATGCCCCAGGGGCATGGAACTGAAGACCATGGGGATGGTTAAGAATAAGAGCGATGGTCCGGCATCGGGCTGAAATCCAAAGGCAAATACCGCGGGAAATATCGCTATGCCGGCCAGAATGGAAACCAGGGTGTCCGAGAGCATTACTTGGGCCGCTGTGGAGATCAGGTTCTGGTTTTTGTCCATATAGCTGCCGTAGGTGGTCATGGTGCCCATGCCCACCGATAGTTTGAAAAACGACAGTCCCAGGGCCAGCAGGATGGTGACGCCGGTGATCTTGCTGAAGTCGGGTTTAAACAGAAAGGCCAGTCCCTCGGCTGCTCCATCCAGAGTAAGAGCGCGGATATCACAGAGCAGCAGGAGCACGAACAGAACGGGCAGCAGTGTTTTGGTGATCCGTTCAATCCCATTTTTTACGCCGGCCAGAATTACCGCGCCCGTGGTGACCAGCACAATCCATTGCCAGATGAGAGGTGCCCAGGGCTGGCCGGTGAAGCTGGCAAAGGCCTGTTTAAAATCTTCCGGCCGGGTGAAGGACAGCGAGCCGCTGATGGCCTGGAAGGCGTAGGCGTATACCCACCCGGCCACCGTGGTGTAAAAGGCCATGATCAAAAAAGCGGCCAGAATGTTGCTGGTGCCGGCCAGGTACCACCGGCTGCCGGGAGCCAGTTTTTTATAGGCCCCTACGGTGGCGGCGGCGGCGTGCCGGCCAATAATAAATTCGGAAATCATGATGGTCAGGCCCACTACCGTAACACAGATGATATAAATAAACAAAAAAGCTGCGCCGCCGTTCTGGCCGGTCATGTATGGGAATTTCCATATATTACCCAGGCCCACGGCGGACCCCAGGGTGGCGGCGATTACCCCCAGGGTACTGGTGAATTTTTCTCTGGGAGGAGCCTGCCTGCCGGGAGAATCGAATTCTGAATGTTTTGCCATAATTCTCCGCCTTTCTCATTATTTCATGGATAACCAATGCCCAATATACTGCAAGGCGGGCTCCCTGTCAATTGATAAATCAACCAGCACTTTTGGCCCCTAGCGGCCCTGGGTGCAGCGGCATTTGATACATTTGCCCCGGGAACCCCGAAACAGATCTCTGAACAGTTGATCCAGCTCGGAGTGTTTCAACCGGATCAGTCCTTCCGGGTTGACCAGGACGTTGTTCACAAACATTCGGATGTAGCTGTGTTCTTTGGTTTCCACCACGATGACCAGTTTGTATTCATTCATTGTACGGACACCCTTTCATTGGCGGGCTAAAAATGGTACCATTAAAAAAACGTGGTTTCCGAGGTATGCCCGAGCATGAAAATATATGCCATCAGCGATTTGCACCTTTCTTTTTCGGCACCGCCCGATATCAGGGATTGGCGGACTCCCCTGTACAAACCCATGTCGGAGGTGGATCCGGCCTGGCAGGATCATCCCCGGCGGATTTACGAAAACTGGTGCGAAATAATCCGGCCCGAGGATATTGTGCTGGTGCCCGGTGACATTTCCTGGGCCATGCGGTTGGAAGAAACGGTTTACGACCTGCAGTATCTGGAAAGTTTACCCGGCAAGATTATTTTGGTGCAGGGCAATCACGACTACTGGTGGCAGAGTCTGTCCAGAGTAAGAGCGGCTCTGCCGCCCAACACCAGGGTGATTCAAAACGACAGCGTGGATCTGGGAGAGGTGCAAATATGCGGCACCAGGGGCTGGCAGTGCCCCAACAGCGCGGTTTTTGGCGAACACGATCAAAAAATATACCGCCGGGAACTGATCCGGCTGGAAAATTCCTTGCAATCTGCTGCGGCAAAAAAGAAAAAAATTATTGTGATGATGCATTATATGCCCACCAATGAGAAACACGAATACAGTGGCTTTGTCGAACTGATGCATAAATTTTCGGTTAGCACTGTGGTCTATGGTCACCTGCATGCGCGCGCCTGTCGGTATCGTTTGCCGGACCACTGCTGGGGCATAAACTTCTACCTGGTCAGCGCCGATTACCTTAATTTCAGGCCCCGGCTGGTGTATGGCTAGCATTCAGGCAGAACAAGTGCACCGTGAGCAGCTGCCCGTTGTGGTAGCCAAAGAAGGCGGTTTGTCCGGCCGGAATTGGTAACTGGCAGAGGGCGCACCGTTCTTCCCGGTTGCTCCGGGTGATCACGCCGCCGACCGGGTGCTCATCCAGGGTTGCTTCCATGGTCACCAGCTTATTTTTCAGCGGCTGGACGGGTGAGCAGGCGGGGTGGTAATAGCGATGAATTTTTTTGCCCCGGTTGTTAATCCGGCATTCCACCATGGGGGTGAAGGGAAGGATAGTTTTGTGACACCTGCTGCAGTGGCGCGGGCGGGAACGGTTGGCCTTGTAACAGTATTTGTGGCCAATGGGCTTTTGCCTGACCCGCCGGTCTTTTAAATACTTAAGGCGGCTCTTGTTCTCCAGCACCCACTTTTCCACCATTTGATAAAACTCTCGGTAATTGCGGCTGTTGAGCTTGATATAGGACGGGAAGCCGGCCCGGACAATTTGCTCAAAGAATACCTGTTCAGCTATTTCATGCGCCAGTCCTTCCATGCGGGCGGTGGACCAGTTATAATGGTTTTCCTGCAAATATCTGTGCAGGTCGTGAAAAATGTTGCCCGAGCAGACCAGAATCTGATCTTCCCGGGTCACGCCGGCCCGGGTCATCATCTCCAGAACCAGTTCCAGCACCACTTCCTCCAGGGTTTGTCCGGTCTCCCAGGTTAAGGGAACCAGGGCGGTGTATATTTCCCGCGGCTTTTCGGATACAAGGACCAGGACTTCGGAAAAAGCCCGACACCCACCTCCCGCATCTTCGACGTACCAGGTGCGCAAAATTGTTCACTCCCCGAGTTAATGATCTGCGGTTATATCCTGCATAAGTAATATATTATTTTATTTATTTCTCAGGAGGGGGGATTTTTCCTGCCCCCATTAATATTATAAGCAATGAAGGATCCTGAATAATAATACAAATTTTCAAAATTTAATTTCAACAGAGCAGGATTTGGTGGGGTTTTATAGAATATAAATTTTAGCAATAATCATGTATGAGCATTCATTCATGATTTCTCCAAAGTATTTCTCAAAAAACAAAGGAGGTTGTTAATCATGTCTGCTGTTAACGAAATTATGTCGGTTCTGCAGTCCAAACTGGTTGATCCCAGCAAAATGAAAGGCACCACGGCGGTGTTTCAATTTGACCTGGGTGATGCCGGGGCGTTTTTTGTGAACTTTAATGACGGAGCGGCTACTGTGTCGGAAGGCAAGGCGGATAATCCCAACATTACCATCTCCATGAGCGCCGATGATTTCCAAAGCATGCTGTCGGGAGCGCTGAACCCCATGATGGCCTTCATGAGCGGTAAAATTAAAATTGCCGGGGATATGGGTCTGGCGATGAAACTGCAGTCTTTGCTGGGTTAATGCTGGATAGAAGCTCAAAATAGCTGTTCGTCTTTTGACGGACAGCTATTTTTCTCTTGGGGGAAGGATTTTGGCTGGTAATGGCAAACTATTTTATAGTATTATTGAACTGTAAATGAATATAAACAGCCAGGCAAAATAAACTATCCGCAACAACAGTGCCTGAGTATGCTTACCTTGGCAAAGAGAGGGAGGGGTTAGCGGTGGCCAGGTTTGTCTGCGATACCTGCGGGCAGGAAGTGCCCATCATGGACGGAGTGGTGTCCTGGACCCGGGAGGACGGGAAACTGGGTAACTTCAAATTAACGCACAAAAATGGCCTCTGTCAGCCGGAAAACAACCGGCACCGGGAACTGTATACGCTCACACTGGCCAGCGGTTTTATGGAGTTTGTATCTTACCTGCTGGAACGCTGGGAAGATGGCTTCGTGTTGACCGACCCGTCCAGCCTGCGCAGCGTGATGCGGCAGCTTAGCGTTCATATGCATGAGAAGTTGCTCATGCTGGTGGAAGAGTGAACCGGGCCTTCCGGCTTTACGCCGGAAGGCCTAGCTTTTGAGCCAGAGCGGTGAAGGCAGGCAGGGAGTTGATGATCACCTGTTTATCAATACAGTATGACAGCCGGAAATAGCCGGGCATGCCGAATCCGCTGCCGGGCACAACCAGAATGTTGAAGGTCTGGGCCAGGCGGACAAACTCCATTTCATCGGGCAGCGGGGAACGCGGGAAGAGGTAAAAGGCGCCCATGGGCTTGACCATTTGAAAGCCCAGTCCGGTGAGGTGGTTGTACAGCAGATCCCGTTTTTCTTGATATTCGGCCACGTTTACGGTTTCCCGCTGCAGATGTTTAACCAGGTGCTGCATGAGCGCCGGCGCGTTGACAAAACCCAGGACGCGGTTGGCAAAGACCAGCCCTTCCACCAGCAGTTCCAGGCCGCTGATCTGCGGGCTGACCGCGATGTAGCCGATGCGCTCTCCCGGTAGGGCCAGGTCTTTGCTGTGGGAAGTAACCATGATACTGTTGGAATAAAAGGTAAACACGCTGGGCACTTTAGTGTTTTCGTAGACAATCTTGGAGTAAGGCTCATCGGAAATCAGGTAGATTTCTTTTTGCAGTTCCTGCTGTTTTTTATTCAGCAACTGTCCCAACTGCCGGAGCACGTCAGCGTCGTAGACCACGCCGGTGGGATTGTTGGGCGAGTTGATGATGATGGCCTTGGTATTCTTGTTGATGGCCTGCTCCAGAGCAGCGAAATCGGGCAGGAAATACTGGTCAGTGGCCACTTCCACAGTGATGCCGCGGTGGTTGGCTATGTAAAACTTGTATTCGACAAAGTAGGGCTTGAGTACAATAACTTCATCGCCCGGATCCAGCAGGGTTTTCAAAACCACATTCAGGCCGCCGCCGGCTCCCACGGTCATAATGATCTGCTGATCGGTAAAGGGCAGCCCGGAATCTTCTTTCAGCACGGTGGCAATGGCGGCCCGGGTTTCCGGGTAGCCGGCGTTGCTCATGTAGCGGTGCATGCCGGGCAGGGGATTTTCAGCGATCTTTTTCAGTTCGGCATAAAATCTGGCCGGCGGCTCCACATTGGGGTTGCCCAGGGTGAAGTCGAAGACCTTGTCGGGTCCGTGGATGGCCCGCAGCCTTTCCCCTTCTTCAAACATTTTGCGTATCCATGACGCCCGGGTGAGGTTCTGGGTCACTTCCTGGCTAATGGCCATGGTTTTCACTCCCTTGTAATTAAATGCTGTGTGGAACATCTTGGTTCTTCTTTTTACTTTTTTCGCTAAACGGCAGTGATATACCTTTTTTGGGAGTGATGTATTTGGTGACAAAAAATTCTGTGCAGGCGGTATTATTTGATCTGGACGGCACACTGGCGGATACCCTGCCCTTGTTAAAAATGATTTACCGCCGGGTCTTTGCCGAGCTGGATCTGCCCTGGGCCGACGGTGCAGTGATGCGCTGGATTGGGCGTACTCTGAAAGATATCGCCATCCATTTTGCCGGGGACAGGGCCGAGCAGTTTATCTCTCTCTATCAGCAGTATTATCATGCCGAGCACGACCGCTATGCCGCGCTGTTTCCTGGCAGCCGGGAGATGCTGGAATTCCTGAAGCAGCAGGGTATTCTGACCGGTCTGGTCACCTCCAAGGGCCGGCCGGGGACCATGCGCACGCTGGAGGTGACCGGCATTGCCGGGCTGCTGGATGTAGTGATCACGGCATACGATGTCACCGAGCCCAAGCCGGCTCCCCAGCCTGTGCTCAGGGCGCTGCAGGAGCTGCAGGTGGAGCCCGGTGCGGCCCTGATGGTGGGAGACAGCTATTTCGACCTGCTCAGTGGCAAAGCGGCCGGCACGCTGGTGGTGGCTGTCACCTGGGGTATGGCCACCCGTGAGGAACTGGCGGAATACCGGCCGGATTTGATTATTGATTCCTGGGCGGACCTGCAAAAGTACTTGTTGGATCGAATGTGATTCTGCGGTCCCGGTAACAATTGGGGCAGCGGAAAAGATGCACGCAGGTAGTGGCAGCTTCGCCGGTGGATGAGTAGGGGCTGTAGGGCCCCAGGTAATTCTGCAGCGGCCCCTGATCCAGCATGTCCTGTCCGCAGAGGCAGGTCACCTGGCTGGAACAAAGCCCATTGCACAAAGGGCAGATTGGCTGCATGGTTCAGACCCTCCTGATTGGTGCGTGTACAGCACATATAAACCATTCGTATTAGGAATAATGGTACTAGCGCTTGCGGCTGGTACCATTATTATTGCTTCTTGCCAAAGAGGGGGTTGTTCATGGAACAGTCTGCTGTTGTGGACAGTTTGGTGGAAAAGGCTCTGCAGGCGGCGGAGCGCTTTATGGCCTATGACCAGGAGCAGGTGGATAAAATTGTCCAGGCGATGGCTCTGGCCGGTCTGGAGAAGTACCGGGAACTGGCCAGAATGGCCGTAGAGGAAACCGGCCGGGGTATCTACGAAGACAAGATGATTAAAAATATTTTTGCCACCGAGGCGGTTTACCATAACATTAAATATAAGAAAACTGTGGGCGTGATCAATGAAAATCTGGAAGAGGATTATCTGGAAATCGCCGAGCCGGTGGGAGTGGTGGCCGCAATCGTACCGGTGACCAACCCCACCTCCACCACCATGTTCAAGGCCTTAATTTGTCTCAAGGCCAGAAATCCGGTGATTTTCAGTTTTCACCCCGGCGCCCAGCGCTGCAGCCAGGCGGCGGCAGAGATTATGTGCCGGGCGGCGCTGGCTGCCGGGGCGCCGGAAGGCTGCATGGCCTGGCTGCCTCATTCCAGCGAGCAGATTACCGGCTATTTGATGAAGCATCCCGGGGTGGCCTTGATCCTGGCCACCGGCGGGGCTGGCCTGGTGCGGGCGGCCTATTCCACGGGCAAGCCGGCCCTGGGCGTGGGGCCGGGCAATGTGCCCTGTTACATCCACAGTTCGGCCAGATTGGAAAGGGCGGTTACCGATCTGTTAATGAGCAAAACGTTTGACAATGGTCTGATCTGTGCCTCGGAACAGGCCGTGATTGTAGATCGGGAGATTGCTGGCCGGTTTATGGAATTGATGCAGGCTTATGGCGCATACTTTTTGCGTCCGGAAGAGATTGGGCAGCTGGAACAATTAATGGTCCGGTCGCGCGACAATCAGTGTTCACTGAACCCGGCTGTAGCCGGCCAGCCGGCTGTGCGCATTGCGGAAATGGCCGGGATCACGGTTCCTCCCACCACCCGCGTGCTGGTGGCCGAACTCTCCGGGGTGGGTATGGAACATCCCCTCTCCATGGAAAAGCTCAGCCCGGTGCTGGCCTGCTATTACGTGGATGAATGGCGGCAGGGGATCGATCTGGCCGAGAAGGTGGTGGAGTTTGGCGGGCTGGGTCATTCTGCGGCCATTCACGCCGAAGACGAAGCGGTGATTCAGGAGTTTGCCCGCCGTTTGCGGGTGGGCAGGGTGATTGTGAACTCACCGGCTACGCATGGAGCGATTGGCGACCTGTATAATATCAATGTGCCCTCCTTCACGCTGGGCTGCGGTTCTATGGGCAGTAACAGCACTACCTCCAATGTCAGTGTGGAGAATTTAATCAATATCAAGCGGGTGGCCCGCCGCAGAGAAAAACTGCAGTGGTTCAGGGTGCCGGAAAGAATTTATTTTGAGCACGGTTCCCTGCAGTATTTGAGCAAGTTTCCCGGTATTAACCGGGTGTTTGTGGTGACCGATCCGGTAATTCTCCGGCTGGGTATGGTGGACCGGGTGCTCTATCACCTGCACAAACGGCAGAACCGGGTGACCGTAGAAATTTTCAGCGATGTGGAGCCCGACCCTTCCGTGGAAACGGTCAGGCGGGGCTGTCAGGCCATGCAGAAGTTTCAGCCCGATACCATCATTGCTCTGGGCGGTGGTTCGCCCATTGACGCGGCCAAGGCCATGTGGCTTTTCTACGAGCATCCGGAAGTGGAATTTGAGTTTTTAAAACTCAAGTTTTTGGATATCCGCAAGAGAACTTACAAGTATCCCCGTCTGGGGCGCAAATCCAGCCTGATCGCCATACCCACCACCAGCGGGACCGGTTCAGAAGTTACCGCTTTTGCCGTGATCACCGACAAGGGCCGACAGGTGAAATACCCCCTGGCTGATTATGAGCTGACCCCCGATGTAGCCATTATTGATCCTGAATTGGCCATGACCATGCCTCCGGCGGTCACTGCCGACACCGGGATGGATGTGTTGACTCATGCCATTGAAGCCTATGTGTCGGTGATGGCTTCCGACTATACCGACGGCCTGGCCCTGCAGGCCATTGAACTGGTCTTTAAATACCTGCCCCGTTCCTTCCAGAACCCGCAGGACCGGGAAGCCAGGGAACGCATGCACAATGCGTCCTGTATTGCCGGGATGGCTTTCACCAATGCTTTTCTGGGCATCAACCACAGTCTGGCGCACAAGCTGGGCGGCGAATTCGGCATCCCCCACGGCCGGGCCAATGCCATCTTTCTGCCCTATGTAATTGCCTTCAATGCCAGTACGCCCACGCGTTTTGCCGCTTTTCCCAAGTATGAATATTACCGGGCACCGGAGAAGTATGCCCGGATAGCCGCCCGGCTGGGTCTGGCGGTGCCGGATCAGCACAGCGGTGTGCGGGCATTAATCCAGGCCGTGGTCCAGTTGCTGGCCGGGCTGGGTTTACCCCGCTCCATCAAAGAAACCGGTATTGATCCGGCAGATTTCAGCCGGCGTCTGGAGCAAATGGCCGATGATGCCTATGCCGATCAGGTTACGGGCACCAACCCCCGGCAGCCGCTGGTGGCAGAGCTGGTCGATCTCTACCGGCTGGCCTACGGTCCCCCGCTCAGCGAGCAGGTCAGTCCCCATCTCTTAAACTTTGATCTGCTGGCCGGAACCGGTCTGCTGCCGGCAGGCCAACTGAAAGGCCCCGCCTGAGCGGGGCCTTTGCTCACTTGCCTGTACTGTTTATGAGGCGGTGGCGGCGTCTATCTTTGGCGCCTTTGCGGGCGCATTTGCGGCAGACTTTTTCCGTGGTCAGGATGGAACCGCAGACCGTACAGTATTTGAGCAGGGTTTCGGCACAGGTGCGGCAGTAGAAATCTCCCCGCATTTCCACCATGGCTGCGAAGAAATCCGCATCGGCATAATTGAGCCACTGGCCGCAGTTTTTGCAGCGGGCTTCTTCCATGGAAGAGAGCAGATACTCAATAGCAGCCCGGGGTTCTGCTACGGACAGCCCGATCTTCAGAATGATCTCGTCGCTCAAACTCATATTGGCGATCAGGTATTCATACAGGCGCTGGTGTTCTGAGCCGGGCTGGAATGACTGGAGAGACCGGTCGATTTGCTCTTTCTCCACGCGGGCAGCAGCCGTGAACATCTGCTCCAGTTCCTCCACGCTTACACTGTCAAAGGGCAGTGCCAGGCACTTGTACAGATAGTCCGATATCGCCTCAATATCCCGGATCTTGATCCCGTCAAAAACGTTTTCCAGAGCTTCGGTCATCTTTTCTTTGAGATCCAGCAGGTCGTTTTTCATTCTTTCCCGGCGCAGAATGCTCAGTACGTCATCGGCCTGCAACAGCAGGTTGTAAGAATGTTCTTTGAGCCGGTTCAGGATGCGGTCGTTACGGTTCTTGGTGCGATTTTTGTAAAAGGACATATGCTCAATATTGGACCAGAGATTTTCCACCTCGGACCGGACCTGGATTTCAAAGTTGTACTTTTCCAATCGGTTGCGGCCCTTTAATGTATAGATACCATCATAGTGATGGGACAGCTTACCGTTTTCATGTCTGGTGGGCGAATATTCCAGTGAAGTGACGTGGGAGTGCTGCAGCAAATAGCTCTTTTCCCTTTCGAACAGCTTGATCACTTTGTCCACATCTTCATCCAGCTCGACAATTACATATACACCGATGATATCCGGTAGATCATGCAAACTGGTAACGTCCCGGTACTGTTCTTTGCGCTCGATTTTGTCGGCAATGCTTTCCCAGGATTTGACGCGTGATTCAAAGCGGTAAAGAGGATACTGCTTGATTTGCAGCAGATAGGCCCTTTGAAAAGTGGTAAAAAATGATTTGAGATCTTCAACAATGGAGTCGGCGGCAATGCAGATATCAGCGTAGTTCTCATAGTATTGCTTCTTAATGTTTTCTACAGTGCTGCTCATTTTGCTCTCTCCCCGCCGGGAAATGAAATTTCACTAATTAAATATTTTCTATGAATAACGACTTTTCCTGCCGGGAAAATAAAAAACCGCCCGTGCGGCGGCTTATACATTGTGGCGGGGGTTTTCCATGACCCTGTGGGCGGCGTGACAGAGCTGGGCCAAAACGGCTGTGCGCCCACCAAGCTGCTGCAGGTGGACATTGGTCAGGATATAACCTTTTTCCGTAGCCACATAATGCGGCGGCAGGTAGTTCAGGGCCAGGGCCATAATGTCTTCCTGGCAGCGCTGGCAGGTGCATACCTGGCCGTATGTCCTTTTGTATTGCTCCAGAACCTCCGGCAACAGCTCTTTAACAGCCAGTTCAGTGCAGTTTATCAGCACAGCTTGCTCCCCTCCGCTTATCAACTGGTCTTTCGTATTTTCAACGTCATAATCCCAGAATCCTCTGTAAAAAATATATATTTTTTGGATAGGCGGATGTATAATTAGGATCAAATGCCGGGGGAATATTGTTTCAAGGGGGGAGCTGTTTTATGGTGCGTCAAAATAGCGATGGGGGAGACCTGGCTCTGGGTAGTGTGATCAGTGACCTGGCGGTTATGCTGGAGGGTATTGCCAGCGACTTCTACCGGCACCGGGCTCATTACCTCTCTCAGGTGCAGCAGATCAGCCACAATACGGTTAATGTGATGAAAAAGAAAGTGTTGCAGGTACCGCTGGTTAAAGGAGAAACCACCCGGGAAGCGGCGGGCAAATATGAAGTGATGCGCGACATGGAATATATACGGCTCAACCTGCTCAAAATTATGCAATCCACCGAAAACAAGGTCAACCAGAGTGTGCTGTTCAGTAAATGGGCCGTGGACGAATTGACCGTGCTGATTGATGGGGCCAGGGTGGCCCTGCAGGACCTGAAACAATTTATCGAAGGATGCGAGCTCACCCTGAAAGATAGACTGGTGGACCATTGCGGGCAGATGATCGAAAATTGCGCGGTGTTCTCCAAACAGCACCAGCAGCGCTTTGACCAGGGAATTTGCACGCCGCAATCCGCGGATATATACCAGGCTATGCTGGATGCCTTCCGGGATGTCTTTCGGCACATTAAATCCTGCGCCATTAAGCTGGGGTGCAATTAGACTGGCGAGTTAGTCAGCAGGATGTAAGCCTATCAGCTGGTCAGGTGCTGGCCCACCGCCGGGTGGGATGTTCTTTTGTCCAGCTGCAAAGGCCGTGTATAATTTCAGTAGGTGGCAGCAAGGAAATGTCCCCCTGAAAATAGA